>CAJXRJ010000316.1 GCA_913058555.1 uncultured bacterium | reverse complement strand
AGGCGTTCGAGGGGCGGTTTTCTGGATAGTTGAATTGTTCAACGGCCTGCTAGAAGACGAGAGGTGCGCGTGGGCCGTCTCGACACGGGCTTGGTCGTCCGGCGACTCCTGATCGGCGAGGCGCCGATGGGGCAGTCACTCCCCTGCTATCTGGTGCGGGGGAATTCGCGCTTGCGTGCCACCGCGGGCGCCCTAGTCCGTGGGGCTGGGTGAGGCAGACCACGGACGCCTGAGCAGCAAGATCAGGGGGAGGGGCGCCACCACCGTAGCGACGTACCCATAGCCAATGCCCTCGCCGAGGAGCTGCGCGGCGATGAGCACAAAGAGCGTGACCGGCAGTAGGGTGTAGTAGATCACCAGCGGCACCGGCCACGCGTCGCTTCGACGCAGTTGCTGGATCGCGGCCAGCAGGCCTGCGATCACGGTCAGGACGATGATCCCGATGATGAGCCCCTTCGCGCCAGGGTCGGGGCTTGGAGTCGATTGGTACGCAGGAATCTTGGCGAGAGCCATGGTGAACAGCATGGCGCGAGTCTACCCCTGGTGGCCGACTTGCGGCACCGCATGGGTGGCTCAGTTTATCGCTCTTGGGCGCGGCTCTGAAGCCCGCCCAGGACTTGGCGCAGCGTCCTGGAGTAGAAGAAACGGGCGCCGGCCTTCGACACGTGGTCGTTGTCCCGCCAGAGGATCAGGCCGTCGCGCTGCGTCACAATAGCCCCATCATCGCTCTGGAACTCCAGGGGCTGGGTGATGGTGCGCACGCTGGGCATCGCCCTGACGACCTGGGCGATGACCTGGGACATGGAGTCCGATCGGGACGCGCGGTCGGTCTCGATCGCTGGCTGGGGAGAGATCTCGAACGGCGCGAGGGCCGCCGCCAGCGGGAGCTTCGAGCGCAACCAGGCTGGGCCTGGGTCGAGCCTTTCGAGCTCGGGGCCCTGCCGTAGGATCCAAACACGAACGTCCTTTGCGGCGAGTCGCCTTGTCAGGGCAATCAAGCCACGCGCTGCAATGGAGGTGGGGCCCCCCTCAGGTCGATCCGCCGGCCCGGCGTCCGTGGCGCCCTCGCGAGTGGCATCTCTGAGCGTGGGCGGCGACCCGGGGCGGGCCCATTCCACCTCTGGCTGCCCGTCGAGGTACGCGATCCACCTCGCGACGAGCACGACGTCGCGGACGCCGGACTTCAGGATGTACGACTCCGCAGCGGCGTTCCACTCGGGATCATCCTTGCGCTTCCACCAGGACGTGGGGATGGGCGCCGTCGCGCTCCGCGCGAGGATGAAGCCCGAGACTCCTTCGGACTGTGCCGCCTCGTCGATCGCATGCGCGATGGCCATGGCGTGGCTGTCCCCCCAAACGGCGAAGTCCGGGGTTTCGGAGGCCGGCCTTTCGGCGCCGAGCTGAGGCACCGCGTCCTCCTCGATGGCCGCCCGTGTCGATTCGTAGGCGAGGCCCTTGTGCGATACATTGTCGACATGGGGCCCGTCAAAGCGCCCGGGCAACCCGCCGCCACGCTGGATCGCGAGCCACGTTGCGCCGGTGATCAGGAGCGCCGTTGCGTAGACCAGAACCGTTCCCACCGGTCGCCCGGTCGCCCGGCGCCGGAACGGATTCTCGATGAGGTGGTAGCTCGCGTGGGACAGCAGGGTGACACAAAGGACGAGCGCGACCGCGTGGGCGGCCGGCACCTCCGGTCCATACAGGACACGGTAGTAGGCAAAGACGGGCCAGTGCCAGAGGTAGAGCGAATAGGAGCGCTGCCCGATCCAAACCAAGGTCGGGCGGCGCAGCAGATGGCTCACAGGATCGACACCGTTGCGCGTCGAGGCGATCAGCATCAGCGTCCCAAGGACCGGCGCCAGAGCGGCGACCCCAGGAAATGCGGTGGTCTTGTCGTAGACGAAGAAGGGAATCAGAACGAGGAGAAGCCCAGTGATCGCGAGGACCCGTGCGACCCGACCTCCTGTCTGCAGTCGATGCTCCCGCGACCAGAGCGCGAGGAGTGATCCTCCGAGGAGCTCCCAAACCCGAAACTCGGGGAGGTAGAACGCATCCGTTGGGTCCTTTGATGTCTCCTTGAGACACATCAAGAACGAGGCGGTCGCGAGCATCACCAGGGCGGCGGCGAGTCGCCGGGGCGCCCAGCGGTGCACGGCGAGCACGGTCAGCGGGAGGAACAGGTAAAACTGCTCTTCGAGGGACAGCGACCAAGTGTGCAGGAGGGGCCAGGTCTCGGCTGCCGTTGAGAAGTAGTCCGCCGCGTCCCTGCCGCTGAAGTGGATGTTCGAAAGGAACACCGATTGCGCGGCGGCGGAATGCGCGGCCGCGCTCAATTCCTCGGGTGTCAAGAGGGCGGCCCCGATGGCAATCGTCACGAGAGTGACCAGGAGCGACGCTGGCACGAGGCGACGCATGCGCCTGCCCCAGAAGCCGATGAGGCTAAAACGACCGGTGCGGACGTGCTCGACGATCTGGGACGTAATCAAGTACCCCGAGATCGCAAAGAACACATCGACCCCCGCGAAGCCGCCGTCGAGGCCCAGTCCAGCGTGGAAGAGAACGACAGCCGCCACAGCGAGCGCCCGCAGACCATCGATTTCGGTCTGGTAGTTCCTTCTCGATTCCATGAATACGCGGGACGCTTGATCAAGCCAGTCGACGCGCAAGTCATTCCTGCGCGGGGGCGATGGCCCAGGCGCGGTACGTTATCGAGTGCGGGGGAGGCGGAGGTAGCTCAATCCCGGACGCGACGCTTCGAGATCGTCCACGTCGGCGGGGCACTCGGGCTCGGAGAGCCGGTGCCCGGTGGGTGCTAGAGCCCTGCGCGGACGGAGAACCAAAGCGCCCCGATGAAGAGCGCTCCGATTCCCAGAATCGGCCAGGCGCCCGACACAAACATCGGTAACGCCATCATTCCAATCCCGACCAGGAGCTGCGGGCCCCTGGACTCGCGCTTTCCGTACATGAAAAGGCCCATGCCCGCGGTGCTGACAAGCATGCCTGCGAAGAGGGTTCCGGCGCTGAGATCCATAGGGGCCCTCTCGACGGGCGGCCCGGGCCATCTTGACCCTGCCCGTTCATTACCCCCGGCCCAAGGGCCCGATTCCCTCAATCGTCATCATCGTCCCATGGCATCTTCGCGCCTTCGGGCAGGAGTTGCTCGATCATCTTTCGGACCTGGAGCACCTGGTCCCAGGCGTTGTGCTTGCGCTGGTACTTGTTGAAGACCTTCTTCTCCAGCTCGGTCAGGTCGTCGAGGAGTGGGGGGTCTTGCACCGTCCATTCCTCCTCGTCCTCCATGCGAGCAGTCAGCTTCCACTGGGCCCCAAACAACTGAGCTTCGACCAGGCGCTTGCGCCCGTCTTCAGTGCGCTCCTTCCAGGCATACAGGTTCCGAGTACGTTTTGACACGCGGGCACGGTACAGGAACGGGGGCAAGGCGGCGGCTCAAACTCGGGCTCAGGCCCCGTTCCGGGGGGAGAGCCCGTCGGGGCCTGAGCCGCTGCGCTTGGGGTCAACGCTTGCCGGCGGATTGGACCTGGATGCCCTTGCGGCTGCGTTTCACGTCTTCATTAAAGCGGTCCTGGCTCTGCAGCACTTGGGTGCGGTTGTTGTCGAGGACGTTCTTGAAGTACGAGGGACTGGAGTCCTCCTGCCTGTTGATGGACCGGGTTTCCGGGGCGAGGGCACGGGCGCTCTTGATCCCTGCAAACGCGTAGTGTTTCCCGGGGGTTCGAGCGATGACGGTGACGTTGCCCGACTGGGTCGTGGCGGTGTAGAGGCCACGGGGGTCGGTCTTGCCGGAGGCCACGGTGCCGGTTTGCACGTCGAGGACGCGGATCTCTGCGCCGCGGGGGAAGGACTGGTCGGAGCGGCGTCGCAGGTGGGCGCGGACGGAGCCCGATTCGGTGACGTCCACTTCGACTTCCAGGTCGGAAACGAGGATGAGGGCAGAGCGGTGCTCAAGGCCGGCTCGAAGCATGGCGAGGTAGGCGCCGGGCTCCTTCAGATCGACTTTGAGCTCCCCCGAGGTAAGGCCGAGAATCGAGCGCTCGAGCGCTACCGTTTCGGTGCGGGTCGGCGTGACGCCCGCGAGATCCACGGCGGTGACCCGACTGAGGTCGCGCTCGCGAAGCGCAAGGGTCATCAGGTCCACGGGGTAGATAAGGACTTCCACTTCGTCGATACCGCGGTGGCGGAACGCCACGGTGGCCTTTTCCCCGGGGGCGACGCGGACGACATCCTCGGCGAGGTCGAGCCTCTCCGAGCGCAGCTCATCCAAGGCAGCCTGGGCGTCGGGGAACTCGCCCGCAACGCGCTCGTAATATTCCATGGCCGACGCGGGATCGCGGCGTGCGTGGTGAATCTGGCCCAGGATGTAGAGGGCAAGTTCACGGTTCTCCGACGCACGGGTGCGGCCGCTCGCGCCGCCGATCGGGTAAGCGGCGTCGACGATCGCACCGAGCAATTTGGAGGCTTCGTCGTCCTGTCCCATGGACCAGCGCGCGACGGCTTCCGTGTAGCGGAACTCGTCCCGCACCCGGGGCCTTTGGAACGCGGCGCCGAAGATCTCCGCGCGCTCTGAGGCGTTCTCCCAGTCCTCCAGCTGCACGAAGGCGCTCACCATGGCGAGGCCCGCATCGGCTGCGGCCGACTCGGGGGCCACAGCGACAATGCGCATGAGCCTGGCGAGGCCCGACAGGACCAGGGCCTTGCGGGTGGCGACGCTCGCCCCCTGGAACGCATCGTCCCCGAGGCCCCGGTCAATGAGGCGTGCCGCGAGGGCGAGGTCCGCGTCCTGGGTCTTCGGTGAATCGGGGTAGCGGGACCAGGTCTCCGCGATGAACGAGCTTGCGCTGTTCCAGAAGCCCAGTTCGTCAAGGGCCGACGCCACGCGCATGTCCTCGCCAAAGGTCTCGTCGATCACGGCGCGGAAGAGCGAAGTGGCGCGGTCAAACTCGCCGATGCTCTCGTACGCGTCCGCGACGAGCATGGTGTCGTCGAAGGACACAAACAGCTCTGGCTCTCGCTCCTTCAGGATCTCAAACCAGTCGACGATTTGGTTCGGTGCGGCGGCATCCTGGGAGGAAGCGACCTCACCTTCGACCTTCGACGCGGAGAGGCTCGAGAAGAGCAATAGCTTCGCGGTCTCGCCCAGGGCATGGGACGTGAGCTCTTGGCGCCAATCACGGAAGAGGGGTCGCAGGGTTCCGCGGGCCTCGGCGAAAGCCTCGGCTTCGAAAGCGGCACGGCCCCGGCCAAGGAGCTCATCGGGGGTAGGGCGGTACTCGTCGGTGCTCGCCTCACCGGGGGCGAGCACCGTCAGGGTCCCTGGCTCCCCGTAGGCGACCCGGCCAGGGTCGTTGGAGCCGCGGACCACGGGCGGCGGCAAGGTCCAGGTGCCGGGAGCGACCCCGACGACCACGATCTCGAATTCGTTGAGTTGGCCAGCGTCGTGGAATGCCACGAAGAGCGACCCATCCTGCATGCGCGAGCCGACCCTGGGGTGGTTGACCTCCCGGGCGACCACACCGGCGGGGAGTGGCACTTCCACCTCGTAGTTCTCGGGTGCCTCCCCGCGGACGAGGGGCCTTGTGCGGGACAGGCGCACGCGAAGGCGCGCTTCCTTTCCGAATTCCAGCTCGGTCTGCCTGTTGGTCCAGACTTGGTCCCGGGACTCGCTGACCGAATCGAATCCAGAGTCGATCGTGCGTCCCTCGCGGCGCGGCAAAGCACTGAGGATCTCGCGGTCACGCACCCGGGCATCGATGGTGGGCTCAGGGATCTTGCTGGTCACCGCGCCCAGGCTGATGGCGTAGTCGAGCCTGGCACCAGACCGCAGGTTGAGCTCCACGCGTACGGGGCCCTGCTCGCTATCCAAGGCCGGAGCCAGGGTCAGCACGGGCGTTTCGCTGTCCAAGCGGTGCTCTGTCGTGTCGCCACCGTTCACACGCACCGTGAAGGTGGCGCTGCGCTGCTCCGCGCGGGCGAGGGCGCCGGCCTTCGCCGAAGCGGCGCATGCGAGTCCGCGTCCAACGGTGGTGCCCCAGGGGCGCGTGCCGTAGAGGGCGTCGAAGTCCGATGGCCCACTGACCTTGGCGTAGGCGCGCCCAAGGAGCGCCAGGGCATTGGCCTCTGACGAGGCCTCCACGGACACGCGCAGGGACTCGGCGACTTCCGCCGCCATGGCCCCCTTGCCGCTTTCCGCCAAAGCGCAGGCGAGGGCGCCCTGGGCTTGGGTGGAGAGTGCCGCGCGCTCCCGGTGCATCCGCCCCAGGGCCAAGTCGTCTGCGTCCCGCTCCCCGGCGCTCTGGCCCCACAGGATCCAGGCGCGCCGCTCTGGCTGGCGCTCTTTCGCGAGGGATTCGCCCAGGAACTTCTGTGCGCGCTCCATGGTTGCACGGGGCGTCTCGAGGCCCGCTGCATGGGCCTCGTTCAGCGCGACGAGGACGCGCGCCGTGGCTTCGCCGTCGCCGGACTGTGAAGCGAACGAGGCCCCCCAGCTGCGGCCGTCGATGCGGCGGGCCACGAGGGCGGACACAAGGCCCGAGCAGCGGTCCATGAGGCGGGATCGTTCCAGCTCCCCAAGGCCGCCGGAGGCGGCGGCCGCGTTGAGGATCGACGCGGCGCCGAACAGCGAGGCGGCGAGCTCTTCCGGGCCCGAAACGCGCCTGCACCCACTCAGGATCTGGAAGGGCGTGGGGGAGAGTGCATCGCCCACGAGCCAGGCGGTCGCCCCGGCGCCAAGGGACAGCGTGAGGGTTCGGTCCGAGCCCTCCGCCTCCAGGACGATGTTGTCGAAGTCCGTGACCGTTCCACTGGCCGTATCAAACACTTCGATACCGCCCGGACGCACCCGCAGGTCGCGGGAGTCGGTCAGGGATGCCTGGCTAGCGCCTGCGTCGATCTTGGCTTCGACGGAGAGACGTGTCGCCACCGCAGCCTCAGCCAGGGGCTCAAGGGCGTCGAACGTCACGGTGCTCCGGGAGGCGCCCTTTTCAATGACGCCCTGGGCACGCAGCACCTGGGTGCCGCCTGGCGACTCAGCCCGCAGCTCCCACTGCACTTTCGTTTCCTCCTCCACGGGGGCATCTGCGAAGAGCTGCGCCATGACGCGGGGGGCGTCCCCGACGAACGCGATGGAAGGGGCGCTGACCTCGAGCACGAAGGGCGCGCTGGTCACGGTCTCGGCGGCTGCCTCACCGAAGCGGTGGTCCGCTGTGACCCCCTGGGCCCGGAGGCGCCAGCGGGCTTCCCGCGGGGGCATCGGAATCTTGACGGTCACCGTTCCGCTCGCAGCATCGGTCACGACGGCGGCATTCCAATACGCCGTTGGATTGTCCTCCGGCCCGTTCTTGCGCGGTGGCGCCGACTGCTTCATCCGCTTCTTGCCACCGAAGCGTCCGCCCATCTTTCCACCGGCGCCGCCTCCGATGCCCAGCAGCGAATTGCGCGATTCAGACTCATCCAGGTCCAGCGCAAAGGACCGCATCGGTGAGGCTGCGTTGGCCACAGGGATGCCCTCCGAGGATTCGAACGCATCCGAAATCTCGTCGCTCATGGCTTCGCGCTCGAGTCGTGCAGCGTCCCGCGCGGCTTCGTCGAGGATCGCCTGGTCGATCTTTTCGGTCTTGCCGCGGTATTCGAAGGTCGCGCTGGCACCGGTCTCGAAGCTCGGTGTGCGCGCGGGCCGTCCGGCGAAGATCTCCTCGAGGTTGCTCGAGCGATCCGGGAAAAGGGCAAAGAGGCCCGCATCCACGAGGCTCAGGGAGACCTCCGCGGACACCGGCTTGCCGAGGCCATCGGTCGTGCGGAGCGTAAGGGTCGTCTCTTCGGCGCTGGTGGTTTGCGCATCGAGCTCGACCTCCAGTTGAAGCGGCCTCGATACCTGAATGGTCGCCGTACGGTGATGGAAGGATCGGTCCCGGATGGCCGCGATCGAGATCTCCACGTCAGGCACAAACGCGTCCGCGACGTCGAACTGGATGACGTTGACGTTCGGCACGAGTTTCACGACCCGGTGTTCGATGACGTCCATTCCCTCCACGGTAATGAGCGCGAGGCCGCCGCCGCTTCGATCGATGATCTCGACCTTGGCGCGGTCCCCGACGACGCTGTGGGCGTCGCTTTCGAGGATGCGTAGTTTGTCGGCGTCGTCGTCGCCGGAGGCAAAGACTGACGCGACCGCTTCGATCCGCTGGTCGAAGGCGTCGCGGCCCTGCACGCGAAGCGTGATCGGACCGCCCCCGGACACAGGGATCGAGCTGTCTCTTATACACATCTGACGCTGCCGACGATATGCAGTGTGTAGAT
>CAJXRJ010000315.1 GCA_913058555.1 uncultured bacterium | reverse complement strand
AGATCATGCCTAGTCTCGTGGGCTCGGAGATGTGTATAAGAGACAGGTCCTTGACGACCCGGTAGGTGCGCATCTCGGTCTCGAGATCGCACTGCTTGACGAGACGCTCGAAGGCCTTGATCGTCATCTTGTTCATGCCCGGGGAGTGGGTCATGCGGCCGTCGCTGCGGTAGAGGCTGCGCACGCGGTAGATGGTCCGCTCGCTGAACAGGATGTTCATCCACGGCAGGCTCGAGAAGAACGTCATGTGAGCCCCGAACGGCGCGCGCCAGGGCGGGCCGAAGGTGGCGAGGATCTTTCCGCCGGGGGCCAGGGACGCCATCATCTCCCGCAGGTTCTCTTCTGGCTTGACGAAGTGCTCGACGGCGTTGAGCGTCGTGACGAAATCGAACTCGCCATCGGCCTTATCGCCGAAGGTGACGTTGTCGAGTCCATGCTCCTTCGCAAGGTCGCGGCCAAAGCCGAGCCGCGGCAGCGCCAAATCCACGCCCATGACCGACGCCGCGCCAGCCTTGGCCATGGCCACCGACTGGAAGCCGTCGCCGCAGCCATAGTCGAGGATGCGTTTGCCGCTGATCATCTCGCGGAAATTGGGGAAGGCCTCCTCGTAGTTCGTGAGCGCGGTCTCAACCGTCCACTCGTCCGACGGCTTCACGTAGTCAGGCACCCGCTCCACGTCGTGGGGATGCTTGGAGAAGCGCAGCAGCATCTTCTCGCCGAAGGTCATCTTGCCGAGCATCTCGCGTGCGACTTCGGACTTCGAAGGACGAGGGCCGCTTTGGGCAGCTTCGGAAGGCATGGGCGTGCTTTGGCTCATTGGAATACTCCCCGACCGTCACGGCAGGTTCGGGCACAGGAGGCCTCGGAGGACAGGCTGAGGCTCTCCATCAGGCTATTGGGGACAAAGGGCATAGTCTAAGTCACGACGATAGCGGCGCGGGGGGGGCCGCCTGTGGATTGAAACGGGATCCAGGGGACTTGGCCCGAAGCAAGACGGTGAATGTCCCGAAGGGATGACGATCTGTCCACGGAGAGGCGCTCCAGGAATGGCTGAGGGGGCTACCCTGCACGACGCGTTGGAGCCGACCGAGCCCCAGCCGATGCCTGGACAGCAGATCGGATTGGCCGACAGATCGCACTTTCTCCGAGACCGGAGGCCGGCCGCGGCAGAGGTAGGGCTGACATGACCAACGCACACCCCATCGAAGAGCGAGCCGCCGCCGTTCTGGCCCACCGCGAGTGGATCGAACGCCTCGCCGCCCGGCTGGTCCGTGATGCCGCCCGGGCGGAGGATCTCGCCCAGGACACCGTCGCCGTGGCCCTACGCAAGGACCCGCGCGTGGGCGTCCCCCTGCGGAGCTGGCTCGGCACGGTCCTTCGCAACCTCTACCGCGAGGGCTGCCGAAAGAGTGAGCGCGCCCAAGCCCGCGAGCGGACCGCCGCGAGGGACGCCAGCGCCGCGGACCACTCGGCCCTGCTCGAGCGGGCCGATGCCCACCGCGTCCTGGTGGAGCACGTGCTCTCGTTAAATGAAGTGCACCGGGTGATCCTGCTTCAGCGCTACTTCGATGGCATGAGCCCCACGGAGATTGCGGCGGCGGAAGGTCGCACCATCTCCTCCGTCAAGAGCCAACTCCACCGCGCCCATGGCGCGCTACGAGCACGGCTGGAGTCCCGTGGCGGCGAGGACTCATGGATCCTGGCACTCGGGCCGCTGGTTCCGGCGCCCCGGAAGGCTTGGTTCACCGCGCCCCTGGCAGCCGCCGCCCTCGTCGCGGGCGGCGGCGCCGTCGTCGCCATGGGCCATGGGAGCAGCGGCGATCCGGCCACGGGGCCGCCGAATGATCTAGGGGCGGGGCCGGCGTCGTTGGTGGCGGATCCCAACCCAGATCCAATTCCCAATCGGGCCGCGACCTTCGCTGCCTTCGGGGAGCCTCCCATCGCCGCACAGCCGAGGGTCTCGGCCGTGAGCACGTCCGAGCTGCACCTATTCGTCCTCGACGAAACGGACGAGCGGGTGCCCAGTGCCTCCGTTCGCCTGAGCGATGCCGCCGGCCACACCTGGACCGCCACCTCCGATGACGACGGCAAGATCCTGCTCGCGGACCTTCCCGCGGGCACGGACCTCACGGCCACGATCCTCATCGGCGAGACCATCTGGGCAGAGAGCGCCTACGAGGTCCGCCTCAAGCCTGCGGAGGTTCGCCGCGTTTCATGGGGTGTGCATCTCACCGCCAGCGTGTCCGGCGTCGCCGTGGACAAGATGGGCGTGACCCTCGCCGAGCAGTGGGTTCAGCTCACGAAGACCGGCGGCGGCAAACCCATCTTCGAGAACAGTAGCGTCGAGAAGAGGCGCTTTGGCATCGTGCAAACGAACGCTGACGGGTACTTCGAGTTCCACTCTGTCCCGCCGGGCGCGTACCACATCGGGGCGGTCGGCGAGCTGCCGCTGAACTTCCGCTCCAAGCGGTTGATCGACGAAAACGGCGAGCCCTACACGCTCGTGCAACGCTCGCCTACCGGGGTCAATTGCCCCGTGCTGCATGCGATTGTTGTGCCAGTGAACGAGCCCGAAGTGGAGACGGAGATCACGATCTTCCGGGGGCACACGTTGACGGGCACGATCAAGACCCCCGGTGGTGATCCGGCGCCCGATGTCACGCTCTACGCACGGATGAAGGGCATCGGCAACCGCTGCACGGCGAAGAGCGACGGAAACGGGCGCTTCTCCTTCAATACGGTCCTCGAGGGCGACTACACGGTCACGGGGCAAACCGTCAACGAGGGGTGGATCTTCACGGGCAAGGTCCGCACCAAGTCCGGGGCGACGGACCTCGAACTCGAGGCGGTGAAAACAGTGGACGCATCTGGGGATGTCACACGCGCCGATGGGTCTCCCGTGGATTGCTGGATCTACCTCGTCAAGGACGTAGGCACATCCCGCGAAGCCGTGTCGGTGTTGATCCAGCGACGGGGAAGCGGCCGGCAGCCGTTCAAGTTCAATGGCCTGGCGCCGGGCCGGTACCGGTTGATCTACTTCTGCAACCAAGGCGAAGTGCACGGCACAACCGACTTCGAAGTCGGGCCCGAGGGCTTGCCCGTGACGGGGCTGATGCTCCGCGCCGATCGACAAGCCCAGGTGAAGCTGATCAACCGTTGGCCCGGGCGCAAAGCGTACGTTGCGATCTACGAGGGCACCGACCTCGTTATGGAGAGCTGGGCGGAGGTCGGAGAGACCAAGCTGGTCGCCGTGCCCGCCGGCCAACTGCGCGCGGTCATCCACGACCCGACCCACGGCGGCGAGCGCACCGTAGAATTCGAAGCCAAGCTCGGTGAAGTCTCGGACGTGACCTACGTCGAGTGATCCGGCCGAGCGCCCGCGAGTTCTCTCCAGGGCGGCCAGGTCCACCTTGTGAGCGGGGTGGGCAACGCCGACGGGCAAGCGCCGCTCCTTCGGCCCGTTGGCGGTCTGGGTCCACGCGGACAGGATGCCGCTGGGCAGGTACCGCCCCATGAACGCCGGAAGCGACGGCCTCCGGTATGGAAAGCGGACGCGAGGTCATTCACGACGATCTGGGGGTGTACGGGGTGGCACGGCCAGCGGTCCCAGGCGGGCAGCTGGACCTGATCCACAGGTGGCCGGGCGCCGCGGCCGAGGCAGGATCACTTCCAAGCTGACTTCGAAGAATGGGTGCCCATCTCCATAAGTGTCGGTGGGGGCGTGCCCTTTGCCTGGCGTGGTCAGTCGGGGCCCCGCACGGGGAGGATCCACCCCAACCCACTGTGCCGGAACGGCTAGGGAAAGAGCGAACCCAAAGAGAGAGGCCAAGTCGGACCTCTTTTGAATTGCCCGGCTCATCGGGGAGGCCTGGCCCAATGGCGGCGAGGCCCGCGGAGGTGGCCCTCCTTAATGAGCGGCTGATGGCGACGCCGCGGGGACGCCATCACCCATGGGGCCCACTGCTGCTTCTGGGTGAACTCGGGCCCGGCACCGCTGCCAGGCTGACATATGGCCACCCGGCGCCGCCGGGGCGCTGCCATAGAGGCAGGGGGCCCAACAGCTGCCGGGCCGGATTCAGGGCCCGCCGGAGGGCTCGGGAGTGCATCGAGGGGGTATCGGGGGCGCTCGGCGGGGCGAGCCAGGCCTGGCTTCTCGCCGTGCCCCAGCCCCGGCACGCCGTTTGCTTCTCCGCCGATTGAAGCCATGGATCACCGCATACTCATCGCCGATGACGACCAAGACGTCCGCAAGGGAGCCGCCGAGCTCCTCGTGGGCGTAGGGATCGACGTCGTCGAAGCGGGCTCCGGCGAAGAGGCCCTGACCATCATCCGTCGCTCGATCATGCTGGGCGCGCCCCTGCACCTGGCCCTGGTCGACGTGCACATGCCGCCGCCGCTCTCCGCCGAGTCGGCTGAGACCCGCGACGACGGCGGGATTGCCCTCTTCAGCCTGCTCCGGGGCCAGCGTCCCGAGCTCCCATGCATCCTCTGGTCCGGCGAGGCCTCCGACGGCGTCGCCCAGTGGGCTCTCCGCGAAGGCGCCAGCGCGTTCCTCCGCAAGCCCGTCCAGCCGATCCACCTCCGCGACGAGATTCGGCGCGTCCTGGACCTGCACTGGGGCGAAGCGAGCTAGCGCTCGCCCCCACCGATCACGCCAAGCCCCCACCCGGGGCTTGGCGGACCTTTTTTTCTGTTCCCTGGGCCGTTCTCGGCCCGCCTCACTTCTTCAAGACCCCAGCGCGCCGCACACATCGGCGCAGACTTCAAGACATGGCCACCAAGACCAAGAAGAACGTTGCCATCCGCCCCCTCGGTGACCGCGTCCTCATCCAGCGCGTTGAGGCCGAAGAGAAGACCGCCGGCGGCATCCTCCTCCCCGAGAGCGCCAAAGAGAAGCCCAAGGAAGGCATCATCATGGCGACCGGCGAAGGCAAGACCCTCGACAACGGCGACAAGACGACCTTCAGCGTTTCGAAGGGCGACCGCGTCCTCTTCACCTCCTACGCCGGTACGGACGTCAAGTACGACGGAGAGGAGTACATCATCATGCGTGAGGATGACATCCTCGCCATCGTTGGCTGATCCCGCCCTTTAGGCAACTAACCACTACATACACATGGCAGCCAAGCAGATCAGCTACGACTCCACCGCGCGCGAGCACATTCGCGCCGGCGTGAAGAAGCTCGCGCGCGCCGTCAAGGTCACGCTCGGGCCTCGCGGTCGCAACGTCATCATCGAGAAGTCCTTCGGTAGCCCCACCGTCACCAAAGACGGTGTCACGGTCGCTAAGGAAGTCGAGCTCGAAGACGCCTACGAAAACATGGGCGCGCAGCTCGTGAAGCAAGTCGCCCAGCGGACCAACGAGGCCGCCGGCGACGGCACCACGACCGCCACCGTCCTTGCCGAGGCCATCTTCGAAGAGGGCCTCAAGAACGTCACCGCCGGCGCTAACCCGGTCGCGCTCAAGCGCGGCATGGAAGCCGCCGTGAAGGCGTGCGTCGCTCAGCTTGCGAAAGTCTCCACGCCCATCAAGGGCCACCAGGAGATCGCACAGGTCGGCGCTATCGCGTCGAACAACGACCACGAGATCGGCGAGATGATCGCCCAGGCCATGGACCGCGTCGGCAAAGACGGGGTCATCACGGTCGAGGACGGCCGCGGCATGGAGACCGAGGTCGAGTGGGTTGAGGGCATGCAGTTCGACAAGGGCTTCCTCTCCCCCCACTTCGTCACGGACCCCGCCAAGATGGAGTGTGTCCTCGACGACGCCCTCGTCCTGGTCCACGAGAAGAAGATCTCGTCCATCAAGGACATGATCCCCCTCCTTGAGCAAGTCGCTCAGGCCGGGCGCCCCCTTCTCATCATCGCCGAGGACATCGAGGGTGAAGCCCTTGCGACCCTCGTGATCAACCGCCTCCGCGGCTCCTTCCCGTGCGTCGCCGTCAAAGCCCCCGGCTTTGGTGATCGTCGTTCGGCCATGATGCAAGACCTCGGTGTTCTCACCGGCGCCAACGCCATCATGGAGTCCACCGGTGCGACCCTCGAGGGAACCACCATCAAGGACCTCGGCAAGGCCAAGAAGATCATCGTGACCAAGGACGCCACCACCATCATCGAGGGTGCTGGCAAGAAGGCCGAGATCAAGGGCCGGATCGACCAGATCCGCGCCGAGCTCGAGCACACCAAGTCGGACTACGACGGCGAGAAGCTCCAAGAGCGCCTCGCGAAGCTGTCCGGCGGCGTTGCCCAAATCAACGTTGGTGCTGCGACCGAGTCCGAGATGAAAGAGAAGAAGGCCCGCGTCGAAGACGCACTCCACGCCACCCGCGCTGCCGTCGAAGAAGGCATCGTCCCCGGTGGAGGAACCGCCCTCCTCTCCTGCATCTCCGTCCTCGAGAAGCTCAAGCTTGACGGCGACGAGCGCGTTGGCGCGATGATCATCCGTCGCGCCATCGAAGCCCCCCTCCGCCAGATCGCGATCAACGCCGGCCTCGACGGCGCCGTTGTCGTCCAGAACGTCCTCGCGATGGGCAAAGCCGGCCACGGCTACAACGCCGCCACCGAGGTCTACGAAGACCTCATCAAAGCTGGCGTCATCGACCCCACCAAAGTCGTCCGCTGCGGCCTGCAAAACGCCTCCTCCGTGGCCTCCCTCCTCCTCACCACCGACGCCCTCGTCTCGGACACTCCGAACAGCGAAGAGCCGGCCGGTGCAGGTGGCGGACACCACCACTGAGATCTAAGGCGCCCTAGCGCCTAAGCCTCTCCCAACAAGCCGCACCCGCGCTCACGCGCGGGTGCGGCTTGTTTGTTTACCCGGGCCATCACGGAATGCCCGGCCCGCCGTGGCTCCTGTGCTGCATGTCCCATGCGGCGGGGCCCGTTGCGGGGCCCATTACGGGCGCTCCCACGGACCTCCGCGCGAGGCTGGTAAGCCGCTGCTGTTCCGTAGTCCCCCCGGTGTGGTAGTTTCATACTCAGTGAGCGTGACGTTCGCGGAGCGAGGAGGGAATGAGATGGAGCAGCCGATCAAGGACCTCGACAACCCTCAGCCGATCCCCCTCGTTTGGCGCTCCACGCTGGAAGCGATTGCCACCGCCATCAGCGAAGGCGACCTATTGCTCAGCCGGAGCATCAGGGGATGCTCTGAGCTCTCCAGCGACACGCAGAAGCTCATCGCCAGCAACGTCGAAGACTACGGAGCCGACGTCGTTGGACTTAGCGACGAGACCTGGACTCACTCACAAGCCATGTATCAAGGCAACGGCCGATGGGACATCATCGTCGACCTCGCCACGACGGACGAGCCAGTGAGTGACCTTTCGATCGTCGCCACGGTGTGTGAGAGCCCCGCGGGTTGGAAGTTTGAGATTGATGGCGTTTGGGTGGAGTAGCCCCGCGTCAACGAGGTAGCCAAGGTGCGGAGCGCCCCCTGCACAGATCCCTGCGGGCGGAACTACCGCACTAGACTCCAGTCGGAACACCGAGTCGTAAATCACCGGTGGAACGCCGCGTCGCGCTCGTTTGTCAGTCTTGGGAGCTGCTCAGCAGTGTCCCGAAGGGTGCAGCCAGAAGACCCCCAAAGCTGATAGACGAGCGCGGCTCAGTATTCCTAGAGGATCGAAGACGAAGGCGCGGGTTCCGTCGCGCCAAGGGCGGCGGAGGGTCCACTTGACCTTGCCGCCCGTGCGGACTTGGAGGCGGCCTTGGGCGAGGCGCGGACGGGCGACGTATCTGATGAGAGCTTCGAGCCGCTCGGGGTCGTTAGCCTCGACGCGGGTGGCTGCGTGGAGGGAAAATCCCTGCGACAGCGGACAGCCAGACGACCGAAGCCAAGAAGCCAGAGAGCGTGCGAGCGTTCTTCATGGAATGATGGTGGGAAGTGGGCCTGAGTTGTCGATGCGCAGAGGTTGCGAGCTACCCGGTGCATTGAGCGCATCACGCACTGCCAGAACCGTGAATCCCTTAGCGTTCTCGCGTGAGGTATCTCCTCGGTACCGCCAGCGAGATGCCGTTGCCTGCTCGTTGCTCCGCGGAACTATCGCAGCGTCACTTCCATCGCGTCCGTGAAGTTCGAGGTGGCCACTCCCGCGACTCGGTCCCTATGCCACCCTTGGAAGTACCAGGTCTGACCGGCTTGACCCGAGATCGTTCCCGACCCGCTGGGAATTGAGTTGAGGTCCAGCTCGAGCGCCACTCGCCCAGTCTCGTCGACCATTCGAATTTCACCGGGGCGATTGAAGCGACTGATGCTGCCCCCGAGGCAAAGTGTTCCCAGGCTTCCACCGGCACCGGGGGCGTAGTCCGGTGCGCGCGATCCACAGAAG
>CAJXRJ010000314.1 GCA_913058555.1 uncultured bacterium | reverse complement strand
GTCAGATGTGTATAAGAGACAGCCCTACGACCGCACCTCCACCCAACGGGCGCAGAGCCATCCCGAGGGGCCCCCCGTGGCAGCCATGATCCCATCAAGCACGCGCACGTCGACAGCTGATGACCCCGCCTCCCCTTCCTGCCCCCGCCCATTCTGGGCGAGGGCAGCGGAGGAGGTTGCGGCCGACGTTGGGGCACAGTGGCCCGAGGGACTTTCAGCTGAAGACGTACGGCAGCGGCGACTGCAGTACGGCACCAACCAACTGCGTACCGCAGAGACACGCAGCCGCCTGACGATCCTCGCGGGCCAGTTCAAGAGCTTTGTGGTCGTGCTCTTGATGGTTGCGGCTGTCGTAGCTCTGGCTCTCGGAGAGCCGATTGATGCCGCCGCCATTGCGATCGTGATCGTCGTGAACGCAGCCATCGGTTATGTGACGGAAAGCCGTGCCGTTCGATCCATGGAGAGCCTCCGTGCCCTCGGCTCCTACGGTGCGACGGTTCGCCGAGACGGTGAAGCCCAGACGGTACCGGCGGAGGACCTCGTCCCCGGAGACATCTTGATCCTGGATGCGGGGGATGTGCTCACGGCGGATGCTCGTATCGTCAGTGCCGCCGCGCTCCAGGCGGACGAATCCGCGCTGACCGGAGAGTCCGTCCCCGTCCAGAAGTCGGTGGATTCGGTCTTGCCCGAAACCACCCTCGCCGAACGCAGCTGCATGCTCTACAAGGGCACGGCCGTCACCCACGGTTCCGCTGAAGCCGTGGTTGTCCATACGGGCATGCGCACAGAGATCGGGGTCATCTCCGAGCTTGTCATCGGGGCCGAATCTCGCCGCTCTCCCCTCGAGGAGGACATGGCCCAGCTGGGCAGGCACCTGGCCCTTCTGACGGGGCTGCTGGCGGTGTTCGTGGCGCTTGCCGCATTGAGCACGGGACGGGGCGGACTGTTTGCGCTACAGCTCGGTGTGGCCCTGGCGGTCGCCACGATCCCAGAGGGGTTGCCCGTCGTGATGACGGTTGCCCTGGCGCGGGGAATGGCGCGCATGGCCCAGCGCAACGCACTGGTTGAGAATCTGTCGGCAGTGGAGACTCTCGGGTGCACCAGCGTGCTCATGACCGACAAGACGGGCACGCTCACAGAGAATCAGATGACCGCGGTGTCTTACGCCCTACCGGGTGGGGACTACACGGTGACCGGCGTGGGGCTTGAGTCCCGCGGCGAGTTTCGGTTGAACGAGGCGGCCGTGAACCCGGAGGAATCATGGGAGCTCTCCGAGGCTTTGCGGGTTGGTGTCCTGTGCACCAATGCGAGCGTGAGGCCCACTGCCGAAGAGAGTGTGCTCGAAGGGACAGGAGATCCAACCGAGGTTGCGCTGCTCGTGGCGGGCGCCAAGGCCGGAGGACTCGCCGCCCGTTGGCGCGAGGAGCTGCCGGAGGTGTCGGAGATCCCCTTCGACTCATCCACAAAACGAATGGCCACTCTCCACGACGAGGGCGAAGGGACCTTCGCCGCCGTGAAGGGGGCTCCCGAGGCCGTGATGGCCGCCTGCACCTCCCTGGCTGCGGCAGCCAGTGCAGAGACGCGCCCGATGGAGCCCTCGGAGCGTGCAGCGTGGCTGGCGCGGGCGGAGGATCTGGCGGGGAGCGGCATGCGCGTGCTGGGCCTTGCCCGTGGACGGTTCCCGTCCCCAGGGGCCTTCGAGTTCGCCGGCCTTGAGTGGCTGGGCCTGGTGGTGCTCTCCGACCCACCACGGGCGAGCGCGCGGACGGCCCTGGAGGCCATACACCGTGCCGGCATCATGACCGTGATGGTCACTGGCGACCATTGTGCGACGGCCGCAGCCATTGCTCGGGAAGTGGGACTTGTGCCCCCTTCGAAGGAGGCGGAGACGCTGGCGCTGGATGCGAGCCAGGACGACCTGGGCCTCGGATCCCCAGGGGCAGCCCCGGCCTTGCTCAAGGCCGCGGTCATCGCACGCGCCACCCCGCGCCAGAAGCTGGATCTGATCGAGCTCCATCAAGCGGCCGGCCATGTCGTGGGGATGATCGGTGACGGAGTCAACGATGCCCCAGCGC
The DNA here is from genome assembly GCA_913058555.1 of uncultured bacterium. Lineage (GTDB taxonomy): Bacteria > Planctomycetota > UBA1135 > UBA1135 > Saltatorellus. The sequence goes on along the minus strand of CAJXRJ010000314.1, from coordinate 6,258 downwards.
TCAAGCGCGCTGATATTGGGATTGCCATGGGCCTGCGCGGTACCCAGGTCGCGCGGGAAGCGTCCAGCATGGTGCTCCGGGACGATCAGCTCGGAAGCGTCGTAGTGGCCATCCGCGAGGGGCGTGCGATCTTCGCCAACGTAAGACGCTTCGTCGTGTACTTGCTGTCGTGCAACTCCAGCGAGGTCATGGTGGCGAGCGCGGGGGCCATGCTCACCGGGCCCCTGCCGATCTTGCCCGTCCATATCCTGTTCCTCAACATGGTCACGGATGTCTTCCCGGCGCTGGCACTTGGCGTTTGCAAGGGTGCCGAAGGGGCCATGGATGAGCCGCCTCGCCCCAAGCAAGAGCCACTGCTGAGCGCCGGGGCGTGGTGGCGCATCCTCTTCCATGGCGTGCTCATGGCCAGCTGCGTCTTTGGGTCGTTGCTGGTCGCGGACCAGATGCTCCAGCTGCCGGAGGCTCAGGTGACGACGACGGCATTCCTGACCCTTGCCATGGCCCAGCTATGGCACGTCTTCACCATGCGTGGACGGGGGGTTTCCCTGCTCAGGAGCGAGGTCACTCGCAACCGCTATGTCTGGGGCGCGCTCGTGCTCTGCTTGGCGCTCCTCGTCGGTGCCGTCACCCATCCGTTGGTTTCCAAGTGGCTCAGCCTGGAGAACCCCGGTGCCCCTGGATGGGCGTTTGCCTTCGCCTTCAGCTGGGCCCCTGTGCTCGCGGCGCAACTCGCCCGGGCGTGCCAAAAGAACACGCGCTGGTCCATCCCGTGAGATAGCCCTCGGCGCCCCCGCGACCCGAAGGACGAACAGGGAGGAGGAGGCCAGCCGGAGCCCCTAAAAGGTCGCGCTCAGGGCCGTCGTGAAATTGGACGTGCCACCGTCCCGGTGCCAGGCCTGGAAGTACCAGGTTTGCCCGGGCTGCACGGGGACGGTGCCGTTCGGCTGGGGGATGCTGGACAGGTCGGCGGTGACGAGGAACTCGCCGGCTCCGTCGGCGATGCGGGTGAACGCTCCCACCGAACGACCGATGGCTCCACCGAGGCACAGGTTGCCGGCGCTGCCTCCGGCCAAGGGGCTGAAGCCTGACTGCCTGGACGCCAGCACGAGCCCGATCGAGCCCACGGGAAGGCCTGAGGCCACCAGGTCCATGGTCTGGGACGTGGCACTGAACGTGCCGGGCAGCATGCGCCCGACGGTGCCGCCAGAATTGGGCTCCGCGTCGCACACGATCGACGTCGTGGGCGCGGAGGACTCCTTGGGGGCGCGCAGGGGCACCGAGATCGTCGCTGGCCCTTGGCCGCGGAAGAGAACGAGCGTGCCCGTTGAATCCACCGGGGGCGAGTCGCTGCGGAAAGAGAACGAGTAGGTCGTCCCCCACAGGATCCCGTTCGCGTTTGGGTCCACCACGTAGCTGGGCGCCGACCAAACGGCGCGCCCGTTGATGATGGCGGGCGTCCACGGAGCATTGGACCGCGGATCCCCGGAGTGGCTACGGGGGAAGGTCATCTCCATGTCCCGTGCCGAAGCGCCCGCCTGAACCGCGAGGGCCGCCGCGCCCCGGTCGCTATTCATGTTGAACACCGCCATCTCGTAGCGCCACGTGCCGCCGCCTTCATCGATCGCGTCGCTGGCGACCCAAAAGGACCCCTCCCCGGGGAGACGAACCTCGTGGAGCTGGGCGCTTGTCGAGAGCCGCGTCCAGGCGTGGAGCGCGGGCAGGCCCCGCTCGGTCACGCCAATGGGCTGGATATCAAATGCGCCCTGGAAGACGGAGCCCGTGCGGCGATAGGGCCGATAGGAGGCATTGTCGTAGGAGTTGCCCGCCTGGGCGTCGTCGGGCGACGCGTAGACGGCCTCCACGATGTAGACCGCACCCGGGTGGAGCGCGGGGTCCATGGCCCCGGTCGGGACCTGCACTCGGCGGTCGAGGATCGTGGTTGACGGAGGTACGGTGACCTGGGACCCGATGGGCCACGCCACTTGACCGGAGAACGCGTTGATCTCGGTGCGCGGCCCGAGGGTGTGCTGGGTGCCGTTCAGGGAAGCGGAGTACGGGTCCGAGCAGCCCACGCCCAGGGACGCGATCGTCGACGAGGGGATGCAGGTGCAGCAGAGGTCCCGTTGGAGCGCGGCGAAGCCGTGCTTGACCCAGCCCATGCCCAGCTGCTCGAAGCGGCCGTTCTCGTAGCGATAGACGTTGTGTCCGACCACGGGATGCTGCTCGCTGGCTCCGATCCAAACGAGCTCCGCGTCCCCCATGTTGCAGGCGCTCGTGGCGAAGGAGTACGCGGAGGTGCCGGCTTGGTCGCCGTAAGCGATGGCCGAGTCCAGATCCCCCGCGGTGATGTTGGGTCCCACCGAAGGCGAAGGGCAACCGCCCGTGGAGCCTCCGGGAGTGATTTCGATGAATCCGTCGCCCCCCGATATCGCAAAGTCCCAGGTCCCCACGCGGATGAGGTAGGTCTGTCCGATCAACGCCGGAAACACGAGCTCGGACTGCAAGCCGCACGCGTCATCCCCGCAAGCGAGCGGGGCACCGTTGGGACACGCCGTTCCCCCATAAACGGCGATCGTCGTGTCCACCGTCGTCCTGCCGCAGCTCGCCACCGTGACGTTGCCCGAAATCGTCGCGTCCCACCGAAACCACACGTCGCGGGCCATGGGACATCCGACGTCGTTCCCATCCTTGGTCGCCAACGCATTGTCGAAAAGGAAGAGCCCGGTGCCGGAGATCACCTGGGCCGATGCGCAGTCGTCGCTGCCCTGCCCGAAAGTAGGCGCGACCGTGGACGCGAGAACGAGGAACCAGGGGGCGAAGACGCCCGCAAGCCGGGAAGGAGGGCACTGCATACGCCGAAGTCTACGCCCCTCCCGGGCCCGAATGCCCCCCGTATTTCACCCTGCTCCATAACGAGAGCGACATACAGCCATCAGCGGCATCCCAGCTGTGAATGCGCATTGACGCCTCCCCGCCTGTCCCCCATCCGAGCACGGAAAAGGAGTGGGCGGCGCAACCCAATCCATGGGAACTGGCGGCCCCGGCGCGGAGGCCGCCGAGGGGCGCCGTGACCGATCAATGGAAGCCGCGCACGAGCTGGGCCCCCGCCGCAAGCACTTCCTCCGCGCCGCCATCCAGCGCGCGCCAGATCCGGAGCGCGCTTCCGAAAGATGGGTCCGTGCGCGAGAAGGCTTCGATCACGAGCCAGCCCGCGTAACCCGTCCGATCCAAGGTATCCAGCACCGCCGGGAAGTCCACTTGGCCCGCGCCCGGGGTGCCGCGGTGATTCTCTGAGAGCTGCACATGGCCGAGGGTGTCCCCCATGCGTTCGATGGCCATGAGCATGTCGCTCTCCTCGAGGTGCGCATGGTGGGTATCGAGCGCCCCGGTCACGTTCGGATGCCCCACGGCCAGCACCAACCCGGCGCAGTCCTTGGCGGTGTTCAAAAAGTAGCTCTCAAAGCGGTTGAGGGGTTCGATGGCCAGCGTCACGCCGCAAGCCGCCGCCCGCTCCCCTGCCGCGTGGAGGACTTCGGCGCACCATGCCCGCTCGTCGGAAGACGGCGGCAGCTCCGTGAAGCGCCCGTAGGCGGAATGCAAGGGGCCCGCAAGCACCTCCGCACCTAGCGCCGCGGCCTTCTCCGCGATCCGGCCTAGATGCTCGACCGCCTTCCTGCGGCCACTCGGATCGGGGTCGAGGGGATTGGCGCCCTCGATCGCAAAACCCACCGCGGTCGCGGCCAGCCCCTCTGCATCGAGCTCACGGCGCATCGCCGCGATCTCGGCGTCCGTCGCATCGACCACAGGTAGCTCCGCACCGTCATAGCCGTGGTGCCGGAGCCGCCCCAGCATCGGCAGATGCTCTGCCGTCACGCGGGGCGTGAAATACAGAAAGCTGAATCCAAGGTGACACTTCATGGTCCGTTACTCCGAGAGGCTCCAGTCCGGCAGCCTCATCCGCTCACCGTCCGCCATCGCCGAATCGTGGGCGAGAATCCCCACGCACGTCCAGTTCGCGCTCTGTCGCGCGTTCGGCCAAGGATCGCGGTCCTCCGCTAGCGCCGTCAGGAACTCGTGGACGAGGTGCGGATGACTGCCCCCGTGCCCACCGCCCTGGGTGAATGACAGGTGCTCGTTCTCGTCCATGGCGTAGACCCCCTTCGTGGTGAATGCGCGGATCGGCTCCGGGAGCAAATGGGCGAAATCTGGGACCTCCACGCGCTCGGGGATCTCCTCTTCTGGACGCTTGGCCGTGTGCAACACGGCCTTCTCGCCCTCGATCAAGGGCCACTCGAACGCCTTCTTCGATCCATAGACATCGATGCTCTCGCGGTACTGACGCGCCGTGTCGAAGAGCGACCGAATGATCCTCGCCGAGAGGTCAACGCCACGCAGTTTGATGTGCGCGGATTCCACCGCGAACGGCGACCCGTAGGCGGAGTGCATCTCCTCACGGATCGTGCCCGATCCGAAGCACGAGACGTATTCCGCATCCGCCCGCGGGAGGCCGAGCACAGGGCCGACGCAGTGGGTCGCATAGTGCATCGGCGGCAGCCCCGGCCAGTAGCCTGGCCAGCCGTCCATGTCCTGCTGATGGCTGGCCTGGAGGAACTGCAGCTTCCCGAGCTCGCCCTTCCTGTACAGATCCTGCAGGTACAGGAACTCGCGGCTGTACACCACCGTCTCCATCATCATGTACTTCTTGCCGCTCCGATCGCAGGCCTCCACGATGCGCCGGCAGTCTTCGAGACTCGTGGCCATGGGGACCGTGCAGGCCACGTGCTTGCCCGCATTCAGGGCCGCAAGGGTCATCTCCGCATGGTCGGGGATCGGCGTGTTGATATGCACGAGGTCCACGTCCGGGTCCTTGAGGACGTCCGTGTACTCGGTGTAGCGGCGCTCGACGCCGAAAGCATCACCAACGGCGTCAAGCTTCGTCCTGTCCCTTTGGCAGATAGCCAGCATGTGGGCGCCGGGGTGGCGCTGGTAGATCGGGATGAACTCGGCGCCGAAGCCGAGCCCAACGATGGCTGCGTTGAAGGTCGTCATGGGTGTTGTCTCGGGAGGGACGGTTAGTGTTGCTGCGCGAGGAATGCCAATAGGTCTGCCATCCCCTGCTCGCCGAGGTCGGCCTCGAGGCCCGCCGGCATCAGTGAAAGAGGCGACGCCTTGATCACGTCCACCTCGCTCCGTTCGAAAAGGTACGACTCCCCGTTCGCGTCCACGATCTCGATCGACGTGCGCGTTTCCGAGGCGAGTCGGCCGGCGACCAGGATTCCGTCCAGGGTGCGCACGGTCCACATTTGGTAGGTGCCTTCCACGCTCCGGTTTGGATCGAGGATCGCGATGAGCAACTCCTCCGGGGCGCGGGCACCGATGCCGTCCAGGGACGGCCCCAGCAGCGCGCCTTCGCCCCCGAGCATGTGGCACTTCGCGCAGTGCAAGGTGAACATCCCGTGGCCGCGCTGGATGTCCGAAGCCATCGTCAGCGTGCCGCGGAAGCGCTCGATCACGGCCGCCCGGTCGGGATCCGCGCCGGCTCCCCGGGCCTTCTCCACGAGCGCGGCCAACGCGCCATCGTCGTCCTTCGAAGAAGAGGCGCGCTCGGTGAGCTGCGACCACTGGGAGGCGTCGATGACGGCAGGGGACAACGTTCCGCCCGCGATCTGCCCCAGGAGCGCGCGGCTCCACGGGTCCCGGCGCAGAAGCGTCACCGTCGCCGCCCGCTGGGCCTGGGGACCGAAGCGTGGCCAAGACCGGAGGATGAGGTCTCCCACCTCCGGGCGTGGGCTAGCGCCCAGGGCGCGCAGGAGCCCGGTCGCGAGATCGGGGTCCGAGGTGGCTTCCAGGGGAGCGAGCACGCCCAGGGACGCCAGAGCTGCGTCATTTCCGGCGAGCGACACCAGTCGTTCCGCAGCCGCGATGCGATCGCCGGTGGGCACGGAAGCGTCCCCGATGCGCGCGGCGAGACCATCGATCAGCGCCCCGAGATCGACGGCGCTGCCGAGGTCGACCTTCCAGCGCCCAAGCAGCTCCATGAGCTGTGCTGCGGCGTTTTGGTCGAGCGCCCCCACCAAGGCCGCGAGCGTCGCACGATCCGCCTCATCGAAGTCTGGAACCACATCCTTGGGCCAACCCTCCGCGAGGCCCCCAAGGAGCTGGCCCGCCAGGGCCGAGGGGACACCCTCCAACCGGCCGAGGGTCGAGACGACGCTCGCCGACGGTCCCCGGGCAGCGTAGGCGCGCATGACAAGGGGC
>CAJXRJ010000313.1 GCA_913058555.1 uncultured bacterium | reverse complement strand
GCTTTGAGGGGAGTTCGGATGCGTTGGATGAGGCCGAGGGCCGCAGCGAGGGCGAAGAGCCCCGCGGCGAGGGCGAATCCCATGGCGTGGGATTCGGAGCGGCGCGCGTTGGCGGAAACGGCGCGGAGTCTTGCGAGGACCTCCTCTGGGCTGGCCTTGGCGGGGCCCTTGGGATCGGCTGCGGCTGCCGTTCCAGGACGGGCTCCCCGGCCCGGATCGGGCCGCAGGACACTGCGGTAGGTCTCGCTGGTCCAGTCCTGCGCTGCACCTTGGCCCCGCTCAGTGCCTTGGGCTTCGCCGCTCTCGATCTTCTCGGCGAGCACCGCGGAAGCGGCCTCGGCGTGCCGCGCCACCCGTTGGAAGCCTGATACCGACAGCGCCCCCAAGATGGCGGTCGTCAGGGCGACGAGACCGAAGCCCAGACGCAGCTGCTGGGTCAGCCCCAGGCGTGGGAGCTTCTGCCCGAGAGCCTGGCGAAGCCGAGTTTTGGTACCGGGTGACATGGGAGAACTCACAGGATCCGTAGCGACCCCCTCGACTGAATCCCCCAGGTCCATGAGCGGCTTGGGCGAGAATTGTTCCGACCCGCCATAGATGCCCGATGGGGAGGGCGCGCGGTTACCCTCTTGGGCCGCGGCGTCCCGTCATTTGTGACCCGGCCGGGGCCTCGACTTACGGGGTAGGGACGCCTCCACCACCTCTTACGAAAGCGCTTTCCACATGTGTGGTTTCATCGGCATCTTCGGTCCTGACGGGACCGACGTCGCACCAGAGATCTACGAAGGACTCTTGGCGGTTCAGCACCGCGGCCAGGACGCCGCGGGAATGACCACCTTCACCGACCGCTTCAACGTGAAGAAGGGCTTCGGACTCGTGGTCGAGGTCTTCGACGAGGCGAACATGCAGCGCCTCGAAGGCAACCTCGGCGTCGGCCACGTCCGCTACCCAACGGTGGGGGCGAACCGCAATGAGGACGCCCAGCCGTTCCACCACACGTTCCCCATCGGCACCGCGATGGTGCACAACGGCAACGTGACGAATTACGTCGAGCTGTCCGACTCGCGCTTCAAGTCGACGATGACGCGGCTCAACTCGACGTGCGACCTCGAGGTGCTCCTCTACGTATTCCAACAGGGCCTCGCCGATCGCTTCCAAGCCAACGGCGGGGAGCTCAAGCCGGACGACGTGTTCTTCGCGGTGGAAAAGGTCTTCGCGGAGGTCAAGGGCGCGTACTCCGTGTGCGCGACCATCGCCGACGTGGGCATGGTCTCCTTCCGTGATCCGTTCGGCATCAAGCCGGCGGTCTTCGGCCAAAAGGAAGACGAGGACGGCGTGTGGTTCGCATGTGCGTCGGAAAGCGTGGTGCTCGATGTGAACGGATACCACCGGACCATCGACATCGGACCCGGCGAGGCGGTCTTTGTGGATCAGTCCCGCAACGTCCATCGCCGCCAGGTGGCGGACGAGCCGCACCGTCCGTGCATTTTCGAGTACGTCTACTTCGCGCGCCCGGACTCGTTCCTCGACAACATCAGCGTCTACAAGACGCGTCACCGTTTCGGCGTCGCCCTCGCCCAGCAGTGGCGCGAAAGCGGCGCGCCGATTCCGGACGCGGTGATCCCCGTGCCGGACAGTTCCCGGGATGCAGCCTTCGCCTGCGCGATGGAGCTAGGCATCCCCTACCGGGAGGGGCTTGTGAAGAACCGCTACATCGGGCGGACCTTCATCATGCCCAATCAGAAGGAGCGGACTTCGTCGATTCGCCGCAAGCTCAACCCCATCCCGATCGAGTTTGACGGGAAGAACGTGCTGCTCGTCGACGACTCGGTCGTGCGTGGCAACACGTCCCGGCGCATCGTGGAGATGGTGCGGGATGCGGGAGCCAAGAAGGTCTACTTCGGAGTGACCAGCCCGCCCCTCGTGGCCCCGTGTCCCTACGGCGTCGACATGGCGAGCAAGAAGGAGTTCATCGCCACGGACAAAACCGTGGACGAGATTGCCGAGTCCCTGGGCGTGGACCACCTGCTCTACCTCGACCGGGACGCCATGAATGAAGCGGCGCGGGTGGGGAACCCGAAGATCAAGAAGTTCTGCAACGCGTGCTTCACGGGTGAATACCCAACCCCCGACGTGACCCTCGATCGTTTGAAGCTGATCGAGACCGAGCGCGAGGAGCGCCGGGACAACATCCCGGTGGGTTGAGCCGAACGCGGAGCCCGCTCGCCCATGGCGCGCGGGCTTCGTCCGTTCTGACCCTATCCCTCAGCCATGCCCATCGGTACCTGGGTCCTTGAGCACGCCGCGCCCCTGCGGCTTGCGGCGTTCCTCTTTTTCGTGGCCCTCTTCACGGTGGCCGAGCTCCGCCGTCCCCGCCGCGCGCGCTCGCGACCTGCCCTGCGGCGCCTCCCGCTCAACTACGGCCTGATGCTCGCTGGCGCGCTCTTGACCCGCCTCGCGGTTCCCGCGGGCGCCATTGGGGCGGCCCTCTGGGCGGAATCCAAAGGCCTCGGCCTTCTTCAAGGGGCGCCCGACGCGCTTCGTTGGGCTGCGGGCCTCGCAGGCCTCGACCTCGCCATCTACGCACAGCACGTGGCGTTCCACCGGATCCCCTGGCTGTGGGCCCTCCATCGGTTGCACCACAGTGACGTCGACTTAGACGTGTCGTCGGGCGTGCGGTTCCACCCGCTTGAGATCCTGCTCTCCATGGGGTGGAAGCTCGCGGTGGTGGCGGCCCTCGGCCTGCCTGCGGCGGCCGTTCTTTTGTACGAGGCCGCCCTCGTCTGCGCTTCCATCGCGATCCACTCGAACACCGGGCTCCCCCCATCGCTCGAGGCCCGCACTCGCCGGGTTTTCGTGACCCCCGACCTGCATCGCATCCATCACTCGGTCCTTGTGGAGGAGTCGAATCGCAACTTCGGCACCATCACCCCGGTTTGGGATCGCCTCTTCCGGACGTTCCGATCGGAACCCCGCGAAGGGCAGGTCGGCATGCGGCTCGGGGTCGAGCCAGACGCTGGCTAGGCGATTTCCAGGAGCGCACGAATGGACGGCACGATGGCGTCGATGAGGCGTTCCTCCGGCCCATGCTCCGTTTGTTCGCGGGCCCATGCTGGTGCCTCCCCGGGGCACCGCAAGAGCAGCCTCATGTCGGCGGACAGTTCCCCACGTGCCCTGAGTGCAGAACCCATGGACAGGTCGAGGGATGCGACGTCGCCGATGACGAGGCTGGGCTCCTCCGCGAGGAGGATCTCGCGGTAGAGGGGACGGTCCAGGTGAACAATGCGGCCAGCTACTGACATCGTGGGGCCAGGGTCTTCGATCCACCATTTGCGCGCATCGCCGACGAATCGCACGCCGCCCTCTTCCTGAACTCCGATGGCCGCGAACATCGCAGCGAGCTTGGGGGTGGGCGAGTTGGAAACGACGACGAGGTCTCGGCCCTGCCGCCGGAGTTCATCGACGACTTCCCGAGCTTCGGGGACGAGCCCGTGGGCGCCGGACTCGAGGTACTTGCGCATGGCCGGTCCGAACGACTGATTGGCGAGGGCCTCGACGTTCTCGAAGCCGCCGCGTCGGATCCCTTGCCGCCAACGGTCCGGTGCATCCCCGAGGGCCCCAGGGTCGCCCACCTCGCCCCGGTCGAGCCAGTGGGCCACGGCGCCCGTCGCGAGCAGCTCGTCCTCGTCCACGAACGCGGTCAAGTGCCCCCGTGGCCACCACCCGTTCTCGGCGGGCTGGGCCAGCGTCGCACGATAGAACGAAAGGAACTGCTCGAAGGCCTCGTCCCCAGAAAGCCCCACCAGAGGCGCGGCGTCCCGGGCAAAGGCCCTTTGGATCGCCTGGGCTTCGCCCGCTTGGTCGGTCCAGACACCGTCGAAGTCAGAGAGGATTCGCATGGGAGCGGGGAATCTACCCCTCGGGGGGCCCGGGCTTCCCGTATTGGGGCCAAACGGGCCCCGGATTCCTCCCACTGGGGCGTTCTTGTCCTCATTTGGTGTTATCCCGCAGGGGATGGGTCGGAAAGCGAGTTCCTATCCAGGTGGGGGGCCGTCCCGTGCCGAAAGAGGGGGTGGAGGGCAGCGAGTCCCACACAGCTCGCACTAGTTTCTATGCAAAAGGTCCTGATCGCCGACCAAGACCCCAACACGCAGTCGTTTTACGCCGACCTCGTGTTGTCTCTCGGCCACACACCCATCATCTGCGCAGACGGCATCGCCGTGCTGGATTGCGCATCCGCTAACCCCGACGTCGATCTCATCATCACGGATATCGACCTTCCCGGCACGTGGGGCGAGCAGCTCATTGAGGTCATCCGCGGCCTCGACGCACTTGCAGCCGTTCCGATTCTCGTGATCTCGGCGCCGCGCTCCCGTACGGAGCTCATGCGCCTGCTCGTGAAGGGCGTCCGGCAGTGGTTTGAAAAGCCGCCGAAGACGGAGGAGCTCATCGCCGCCATCACCGCGTGCTTGGACCGCAGCGCCGCGCTCGACCTGTTCGACGTGGAGGAGGCTATCCCCCTCGCCATCGGCGGCGACGCCATGGCCGCCGCTTCCGGTTCGTGGCTTCTCGAAGCCTGACGCAAACCGATAACGTGCGGTGGAGTGGACCCGAACCGGATAGCTTTCCAGGCTGACTTAGGAAGTCGACCGACGAAATTGGCGATCCAGAGAATTGCCCCTCGAACGCTTCGCGGCGTTGCGCAGACACTTTGAGTAGCCCGCTATTCGTCGATCTGCGCCCCTAGCGAGGCATCCGATGGACAACGATCTGAACGGCCGACCTCCTCAAAGATCTCCCAGGAGCCCGCTATCCGAGTTCTGATTACCACACCGGTGTTTCCCCCAGATCTGGGGGGGCCCGCGACCTACGTCCCGAGCCTTGGCCGCTTCCTTGTGGAGCGTGGTCACGAGGTTCGGGTTCTGGCGTTTTGCTCGGACCCGGCGCCGGCGGGTTACCCCTTTTCGGTCGAGACGATCCATAGCGGTTCGTTGCCGACCCGCTACCTCAAGGCCTTTTGGCGCGTGCTCCGCACCGCTGGGTGGGCCGACGTTGTCTACGTCCAAGAACACCTCGCGCTGCTCCATGTGATCGCGGCCCGACTGCGTTTCAGGAAGGTCGTGATCCGCATCATGGTGGACGGAGCCTGGGAGATTTCGCACCGCAAGGGCTGGTGCAAGGGCGATACGATCACCCAGTTCCAAGGCAAGGGCTACGGCTTCAAGGTCGGGTTGGCCCGTTTCCTGCAGCGGCGCTGGTGGGGGATGTGCGGCAGGATCATCTGCTGCTCGGATTTCCTGCGTGGGATCCTGACTGATAGCTACGGCGTGTCGCCGAACAAGGCGGTCACGGTGCTCAACGCGTACCACGGGCCCGAGGCTTCCGATGTGCCCGAGAATAGGGACGAAGCCCGGGTGCGCCTCGGGCTGGATCCTGGGCTGCGCTACGCCATGACCGCTTGCCGCTTGATGGGCTGGAAGAGGGTCGATGGGATCATTCGCGCGATCGCGATGCTGCCGGACGACGTGCATTTGCTCGTGGCAGGGGATGGCGACCAGCTCGAGCCATGGCGGGCCCTCGCCCAGGAGCTTGGAGTCGAAGCCCGCGTTCACTTCCTCGGCAATGTGCCCCACGCTCAGATCCCCCTGCACATCCGCGCCTCCGACGTGTTCATCTTGAACAGCGAGTACGAGGGGCTTTCCCACACGCTGCTAGAGGTCCAAGCCCTGGGCACCCCCATGGTCGCCAGCGGCGTGTGCGGCAATCCCGAGGTCGTGGAGGACGGAGTCAACGGGCTCCTTGTGGACCCAGACGACCCAAAAACGGCCGAGGTGGCGCTTCGTCGCATCCTCGACAACCCGGAACTGGCCCAACAATTCGTTCAGGCCAGCTTCGAACGTGCCGGCCGATTCGACCGGGATCTGACCTTCTCGCGGGTCGAGGTAATCCTCCGAGAGAACGCCCGAGACGGGTCCGAGTGATCCAGGGCTCTCATAAAGAGAGTTCTGGGGCGTGTTCGAGGCGCTTCCGGGACGCCAATGAAAAGCGATTGATCCGGCCTTCCCGCCCGCGGGCGTCATATGCCGATAAAATAGAGCCGGAGTCATTCTCTCCCCGCGACGCGCAGCGACGCTAGAGGTGCAGCTCCTCCCGCTGGAACAAGCCGTTCCCATTCGAGAACTCGACACGCTTCCCATGACCGTCACAGAGACCGCTACGGCCATCGACCCGAGCCCACCCGCGCGCTCGCTCAAGGTCCTCTTCGTGAACGACTATCTCCCCCAGGAGATGCTCGGAATCATGTGGCTCAGCCGCTCCATCAAGGACGCTGGACACCAGACGAAGGCGCTCTTCCTTCCGGACAAGGACTGGGTCGAGAAGATCGGCGAGTACGCCCCCGACGTTGTTTGTTTCTCGGTCACCACCGGGATGCACCTCTACAGCATCGATGTCGCGAAGCGCATCCGCAAAGAGTACCCGGATACGTTCATCCTCTTTGGCGGTCCGCACCCCACGTTCTCGCCCGAGATCATCGAGCTGAACGACCACATCGACGCGATCTGCCGCGGGGAAGGCGAGGTCGCCATCGTGGAGCTGCTCAACCATTTGGCGGCCGGCGAGGACTACCAGTTCGTCCAGAACATGTGGTTGCGCGACCCCAAGACGGGCGAGATCAACAAGAACACCCAGCGTCCGCCGATCCCCGACCTCGACTCCCTCGGGTTCCCCGATCGCGAGATCATCTACGACGCCGGTTCGATCTATCGGGACAGCGATCGCAAGGTCTTCGTGACCCAGCGCGGCTGCCCGATGAACTGCTCGTTCTGCTTCCACCACGCGCTCAAGAAGAAGATCGTCGGAACGACGAACGCGAAGTACGTGCGCAAGCGCTCGGTGGACCACGTCCTCGCGGAGATCAAGCAGGTCAAGGAGAAGTACAACCTGAAGTTCATCCACTTCGTGGACGACATCTTCAACCTCTCCGGCAAGTGGCTCGACGAGTTCTGCGAGCGCTATCCGAAGGAGATCGGCGTTCCGTTCGACGTCATCTTGATGGCGAACATGACGCGCGAGCACCACATTGAAAAGCTCGCCAGCGCCGGCTGTGTATATGCGCGCATCGCCTTCGAGGCGGCGAACGACTACATCCGCAACGCCATCTTCCGGAAGAACACCACGATCCAACAGCTCGAGGACGCCGCCTTCTGGATCAAGAAGCACGGCATTCGCCTCGGCTCCCTGAACATGTTGGGCGGCCCCGGTGCGTCCCTTGAGGATGACCTCGAGACCGTCCGCCTGAACATCCGGTGCAAGGTCGACCAGCCCCTGGTCTCGATCATGCAGCCGTACCCGATGTTCGACATCGAGGACATGACGAAGGAAATGGGCTACGCGGTCGCCGCGTACGACGACTTCCCTGTCAACTTCAAGCGCACGGCGACCATCGAGTTCGAGCACAAGCGCGAGATCGAGAACCTCCACAAGCTCTTCGCGATCATCATCCGCAACCCGTGGATGATGCGATTCGTCGGACCGCTGATCCGCCGCAGGTGGATGTCGAAGGTCTACCTCGTCATCTACATGCTGCACAGCGACTGGATGGTCTCTGAGCAAGCCAAGATCTACGCGAACGCCCAGGGCCTGCGCGGGCCCAAGTATTGGGCGACCGTCGACTTCGTGCGCCGCGTATCCGTCAAGGGCGCCCTGCGCGCCTGGCAGACCCTGTTCAACAAGGCTGCCCAGCGCACGGCCCTCAAGCTCCAGATGGGCGACGAGCGTGTGATCGCCCACATGGACTGATCGGCGAACGGCCGCGGGCTTCCTCCGCGGGATTTCACCTGATGCCAAGCGCGGCCGCTTCCCCCCAGGGGGAGGCGGCCGCGCTTGTTTTGGCTGTGCGAAACCGCTCCCAGGGAATGCGATCACCCTTCCCTGCGGGTCCCCAGGGCGGCATGGGGCGCTGGCTTGAGAATTGCTCTCAACCGCGCTGCGTCACCTGAAAACGTGCGGACCCGCGCCTGGGTCCACCGGCACGCATCCTGTGACTTCCGATTCTAGGCCGGATAGAGGACCCACATGAAGAAGCTCGCACTCGCCACGATTCTGGCTCTCAGCGCCACCGCTGAAGCCTTCGCCCAGGGCTGACCGCCTCCTCCGCCGCCCAGTTCGGGTGGAGATGATGGTGGTGGTCCTCCGACACCGAACTCGCCGCCGCAGGGAGATACCGTCCCCGGGTCGACCCCCGCGTCGCCCACGCCGACGACCCCTCGGCCGTCGGTTCCGAGACCCACGATCCCGCGGCCCACGAGCCCCCAGCCCAGCGCCCCGTTAGGGACCCCGGCTCC
>CAJXRJ010000312.1 GCA_913058555.1 uncultured bacterium | reverse complement strand
TCGGAGATGTGTATAAGAGACAGCTATGGGGAGGCCGTGCACCCGTGTACCCTTCTCACCTCCTCCTGCCACCGCCCGTTGAGCCACATGACACGGACCCCAATGCACCACCGACAGGGAAATGACCCGCGACGTTCGCTGCTCACGGCAGCCTGGATCGGATCGATCACCTGGACGCTTGCCGCGTGCGGCGCGCCGCCGCGGCAAGAGGTGCCCACCGTTGCACCGTCGACATCATATTCGGATCTTGTGGCCCTCTTCGAGGACTGGAGAGCCTTCGAGCAGCCGCCACTGCTCAAGGGCGCGCCTGACTACACGGCCGGACGAATGGCGGCTGCCCATGCCGAGCTGAGCCACTACTTCGAGCGCCTGGAGTCGATCCACACTGATAGTTGGTCGATCGAGCAGCAGATCGACTGGCACATCGTGCGCGCCGAGATGAACGGCTTTGATTTCAACTGCAGGGTCCTTCAGCCCTGGGTGCGGGATCCAGCGTTCTATCAATCCGTGTGGACGTACCAGAGCGACGTCCCGGCTCATGAGGGCCCCACGCACCACGCCCTGCTCGAGCTCTGGACCTACGAGTTCCCACTGACGGAGACCGAGCAGGCCAGGTTGGTGCGAGACCTGCGGGTGATCCCGCCGCTGCTCAAGCAGGCCCAGTTGAACCTGACCGGCAATGCCCGAGACCTCTTTGTGGCCGGCATCAAGAACATCCGATCCCAGGCCAGCGAGCTCGAGGGCATCCGCGGGAACGTGGGGGAGGGAGCGAGCGAGGAGCTGCTCGGCGCGCTTGACGATGCGGAGGAAGCGACACACCAGTTGATCAGCTGGCTCGAAATGGAAGCGCCGTCCCGGACGGGTCCTTCTGGGATTGGTAAGGAGAACTACACCTGGTATCTCCAAAACGTCCATCTCGTCCCCCTCACATGGGAGGACGAGGTCCGCCTCTTGACGCGTGAACTGGAGCGTGCGTGGTCGTCCCTGCAACTGGAAGAGGCGCGCAACCGGGACCTTCCGGAGCTGGTCCCCGCCGCCAGCCCGTCCGAGTACGACCAACGTGCGGACAAGGCAGCAACCCAGATCATGGCTTTCCTCGAGGACAAGCAGGTGATGCCGGTCAAGGCAAACATGGAGCCAGCCCTCCGCGAACACCTTGGAAACTACGTCCCGAAGGACAAGCGGAACTTCTTCTGGATCACCGCGCACCTCGACCCAGCGCCCCTTTACTCACACTTCTATCACTGGTGGGACCACGCTCAGATCCGCGATGAGCCCCACGCGAGCCCAATCCGGCGCGGAGCTCTGCTCTACAACATCTTCGATAGCCGTTGCGAGGGCGTGGCCACCGGCGTGGAGGAGATGTTCATGCACGCGGGGCTACACGATCGCAATCCGCGCGCGCGGGAGATCGTTTGGATCATGCTCGCCCAGCGAGCGGCCCGGGGCCTCGGGTCGCTCTACGCCCATGCCAACGAGATGACCATGGCGGAGGCGGGCCAGATCCATGTGGACTGGACCCCGCGGGGCTGGATGAGCACCGAGCCCGAGCTGCTGCAGTTCGAGCAGCACCTTTACCTGAGGCAGCCGGGCTACGGCACCAGCTACATAACCGGCAAGTACCTGTTCGAGCGGCTCATGGCGGAGTACGGCAAGCATGTCGATGAGCGCGGCGAGCGGTTCGTCCTGTCGAAGTTCTTCAGGGAGATGAACGACGCCGGGTGCATCCCGTTCTCGCTCATCCGCTGGCAGATGACTGGAGTGCGCGACGAAGTGACGTCGCCGGCGCTCGCAACCCGTGCGCGCCCTTCCAAGAGGCGTCCTTGAAGGGGCTCGTTCTGGCCGCTGCCGCCTCGGCAATGGCACTGGCCTGTAGCGCGCCGCACGGCGGGGACGTCTCCGCCGTTCAGGGCGTGGTCCCGAACGCATTGACGATCGACCAGATCCTGGCGCGCCCGTCGCTCGCGGGGGCCTCTCCATCGTCCCCCGCGTGGTCACCTGACGGGCATGGACTCGCGTTCCTTTGGAGTCAGCCCGACATGCCGCGCCGTGAGATCTGGCTCGTCGATCCGGGCGGCAGCGGGCGCCGGCGGTTGACCGGTACATCTAAGGACACCGGCGGCGTGGGAAGCTTCCAGTGGATGCCGGACAGCGGGAGCCTCGTGTACACCCGGTCCGGCTCGCTCTGGCGCGCGGCCCTCGATGGGAAGTCCGTTCTTCTCAGCTCCTTACCCGGTGGCGCTTCGAGCTTGCGGGTGTCGCCCAACGGTCGTCACGTGTCGTTCCTCAGCGGGGGGGACCTATGGCTCTTCGATGTTCCCACCGGAAACCTGACACAGGCGACCAGCGTCGGAGTGCCTTCCATCTCGACCGTCCCCGCCGGTCGCTACAGCCGACCGGACGTCGAGATCGGACCTTACATCTGGGGCGGTCCGACGTATGCGTGGTCCCCCGATAGCCAGAACATCGCGGTGCACCACGTCGACCGTCGGAGCGTTCGCGTCGTGCCATTCCCCGACTATCTCGGGGAAGAGACTGCTCCCAATCCCGTGCGACGCGGCTACCCGGGCGATCCGAACGAAGCCCGCTCCGTGGGTCTCCTGAGGGTGGAAAGCGGGGAGCTCACCCTCCTCGAGTTGCCGGACCCATCGGCGAACCGGATCGTCGATTTCTCGTGGTCGCCGTCCGGCCAACTATTGATCGACCGCGAGTCGGACACGGCGGTGGATCGCTGGCTGCATGTCCTGAATCCTGCTACCGGTGCGGTAGCCGAGATCCTGCACGACCGCCGGGACTCGCGGGTCTACACCCTCGGTGGATCGGCCTGGCACCCGGATGGGGAGCATGTGGTGTTCCTGGGCGACCTCGAGGATCGCTACGGCCTGTATCTCTGTGGCCCGGATATGGAGTCGCCGCGCAGGCTCACGACGCCCGCATTCGACGTCACGGCGCCTCCCCAGGTCACGGCCGGCGGTGCCGGAGCGATCTTCTACCAATCGAACGAGCCCAGCCCCTACGAACGGCACATCTTCCGACTCGCCCTGGACGGGACGAGCTCCACTCGGATCACGGCTCTTCCGGGCCAGAACCGCGCCTTCCCTTCCCCCGATGGCCAGAGGCTCGCGGTTCTGAACTCCGCCGACAACACCCCGACCGAGCTGTACCTCGTGGATGCCAGCGGCGTGGGAGCACCCGAGGTCCAGGTCACCGACTCGACGCCCCCGGCCTTTGCGCAACGCCCCTGGGCCCGGGTGAGTTACGCGACGTTCCCGAGCCGCGCCGACGGCGTCACACTTCACGCGCGAATCCTGGAGCCCAGGAACCTCGACCGTTCCAAGCGTTACCCGGTCATATTCGGCCCCGTCTACTCCAACACGGTTCGCAACCGCTGGGGCGGCAGGTGGACCATGCTGCAGCAGCTCCTGGTCGAACGGGGCAACATCGTGGTCCAGGTGGACGTACGCGGAAGCACCGGCTACGGGCGTACCTTCCGTGAAGAGTTCCTGGGCGACTTCGCCGGCAAGGACCTCGAGGACCTGGAGAGCGCCGTCGAATACATGAAGGGCCTGCCGCACGTGGCGCCGGATCGAATCGGTATCTGGGGCAGCAGCTATGGGGGAACCCTCACCATCTATGCCCTGCTCAAGAAGCCCGGGCTCTTCAAGGCTGGCGTCGCAGGCGCCTCCGCGGTGGATCCGTACTTCTTCGGCGGTGACGATGTGGCCATCGTGCGCCGGCCGGCAACGCACCCCGAGACGTTCCTCCGCGGTGCGGCCCAGTACGCCGCCAATCTCGTGGACCACCTGCTGATCATCCACGGGATGCAGGATCAGGTGGTTCCGTTCAAGACCACCGTGGCCCTGGCCGAGGAGCTGATGCTCCAAGGCAAGGATTTCGACTTCGCCTTTGCGCCGCGGGCTACCCACGGCTGGACAAGCCGACCCCACTACGCGCGCTACCTGCTCGGCAAGCTGGTGGCGCATTTCGACCGCCACCTGGGGCCGCCCGAGTAGGTGTCCATGGGCCGTTGCAGGCCAGCATTCGGTCCGTGACGGGAAGTGTCGCCAATCGGCCGGATTCGAGCCAGATCGAGAAGCGTACGGGGTCTTGGACGGCCTGCTAGCATCGGGGCAACCCTCCTTTTCCAGAGCCCCCATGAGCTTCTCCATGCGCCTCCTCCCCGTCCTTCTGCTCCTCGCGCCCCTTGCCGGATCCCACCCGGGCGGCGAAGGGGAGGCCCGGCCCCTGCGGGTCTTCGTGCTGGCCGGCCAGTCCAACATGCAGGGTCACGCCCAGCTGCGGACCCTCGAGGCCATGGGACTTGATCCCTCCGTGAAGGAGCTACATGGACGCCTGGTGGACGAGGACGGGGCGCCGCGGGTCTTCAACGACGTGAGGGTCTCGGCCATCGGTTCGTCCGACGGCGAGAAGACCGGGGCCCTGACCGTGGGCTTTGGGCCCGAGCGGGGTGGGCCGAAGCTGGGCCCGGAGCTCGCCTTCGGCGCCACCATGGGCCATCACCTAGGCGAGCCGATCCTGATCATCAAGACTGCCTGGGGCGGCAAGAGCCTGCACACCGACTTCCGCTCCCCGAGCGCCGGCCCCTCACCGTTCCCCGCCGACCGAATCGCGAACGCCCGGAAGAAGGGGGAAGACCTGGACGCCCTGCGCGCCGCCCACGCCGAGGCGACCGGCCACTACTACCGGCTGATGATCGAGCACGTGCGTGCCGTGATGGAGGATCCCGGCCGCGTGCACCCTGCCTTCTCGAAGCGCCGCGGCGCCGAGCTGGCGGGCTTCGTCTGGTTCCAGGGCTGGAACGACATGGTCGACGGCGGAGTCTATCCCGAGCGCGGCAAGCCCGGTGGTTACGACGCCTACAGCGAGTGCATGGCGCACTTCATCCGCGACGTGCGCAAGGACCTTGACGCGCCCGACCTGCCCTTCGTCATCGGTGTGCTCGGCGTGGGCGGCCCCGTGGCCGAGTACGCGCCCGACCAGAAGCGCTACGTGGGCGTCCACCAGAACTTCCGCGACGCCATGGCTGCCCCTGCCGCGCGCCCCGAGTTCGTGGGCAACGTCACCGCCGTCCTCACCGAGCGCTGCTGGGACCAGCAGCTCACCGCCCTCCGTCGCCGCGAAGGGGCGCTCCGCACGGAGTTCAAGAAGATCGACGAGCGCCGCAAGTCCGGCGAGCTTACCGGCGCCGAGGCCAAGGCCGCCCGCCAGACCCTGAGGGAAGAGACCTTCACCGCAGGCGAACTCCAGCTCCTCGATACGGGCGTCTCCAACGCGGAGTACCACTATCTGGGCTCGGCCAAGATCCTCTCACGCATCGGCGAGGAGTTCGCGACGTCGATGGTGGAGTTGATCGGCGAAGAGTCGCGCTGACATCGGCGACGGTGCACGCCCCGGCGGGATATCGTCTGTAGATGCCAGCGGCACCACACCTCGGAGACCGAGTCGTTCGCCAGTTGTGGTGGGCCGTAACGAGCCCCGGTTTCGTGCGCGAAGATCATTGCCCGGTGGTTGCCCTCTGGCCGGCGTGGTCAATCGAGGCCCTGCGCGGGGAGGACCTGCCCCAACCCACTGTGCCGGGACGGCTAGTGAAAGAGCGAGCCCAATGACCGGGGCCAGACAGAAATCGTTCCCGCCGTACCGCTGCGCCTTCGCTGGTCCATCGGAGCCGCGAATCGGGCACGGAGTGGGGTCGGACCTGACGCGAATCAGCCGACTCCCCCAATGGGGCTCGGCTTGGGCTTGGGAACGCCGGGATCTAGACCGCTCGCTCAGGTGACGCGAGGGTGAATCAGGCAGCGCCTAGTGGATCACGCCAGCCGCCACGTTGGTCAGGCGCGCGCCTGCGGGCCAACGGACAACCAACGCCTGCGCGAAGAGCTCCACACCGATCAGTCCTGGGATGTTGGAGACATCCCAAGAGATTGAAGCGACGCCTGCGGGCTGGGTGATGAGTATCGGTGGCAGCGAGAATCTCGGTGAGATCAGAAGGGTGCCGTACGGGTGACTCGAGCCGGAGCGCGGTCCGTGGACAGGCAGAGAAGCGCGACCTCGAACTAGTGAGTCGGCCCGAAACGGGAGTAGACCTCGAACTCATGCGGTTGGCCAATCTGGGGCGTCGTCGGCGCGTGTAGCTAGCGGAGCAGGTTGTGTTGCACTTGTACCGGTGGGCTGCCCCAGACGCAGCGGTAGCCCGGTACCACGGGGATGGGTTGGCGTTCGAGCAGAAAGGAATGAACTTGTATTGCCCACGCCCGACCAGCAGATCTGGGTCACCATCCCCGTCCATGTCGGTGAATCGTATGACGAGCGTGTCGCTGCCCCCAACGGGCAGCTGTCCCGGCGCAAGGGCTAGGACCCCCGCGCCATCGTTGAGGTAGAGGTTGTCCTGCCCAAAGAAGTTGTTGCCGCAGATGACATCGACGTCCCCGTCGCCATCCACGTCCGCCGTGTCCAGGCTCCAACTATAGTGTTCCGGTGGCCCAACGTAATGACGACTCGTCTGCGAAGAAGCCGAGCCCATCGTTGATGTAGAGCTGATTCGAGCCGTTGCTTGCCTGGAGGAGATCGAGGTCGCCGTCACCGTCGATGTCGCCAAATCGGGCTCGTACCGGATAGGTCAACACCGTCTCTGGCAGGTGCGTCCTGGTCACGTCCTCGAAATGGCCCAAGCCGTTGTTCATGAAGAGTTGCCCCCCACACCACAGGTCGAGATCCCCATCTGCGTCGATGTCCCCCAGCGCGGGCATCCCGCCAACAGCCGACTCAAGTCCGTCGCCGCCAAGGCTCAGGAGCTGCTCTTGTGTCGGGCCGGACACCCCTCGAGCCGGAGGCGCTGGAAGCGGCGATAGCAGTCCCAGTGGGAGAGCGAGGCAGGAGAGGAAGGTCGAACTCGGGTGGTCGTTTGGCTTGGTCATGCCCTTCGTTCGATATCGACAGTCAAACCCCGCCGCGGATCCCTCGAAAAAAACTCGACGGTCTGGCCCAGGGGGGGGCGCCGATGGCGCGTCGGGAAAAGCGCTTCGCGCCGCAGGCAGTGTTTGACCGATCACGGGGCGTCGGGCAAACCGCGCAGGCGAATCACGTGCCTAGCTCTCGATTGGTACGGCAGCGCGGGCGTCATCTCTCCTTGACGACGTGTTCTGCCTCGACGAACAGCTGCTCCATGCGGCCTCCAACCTTCCGAGTGCGTCCGTAGGCGCGCGCCCTTTCGAGCGCTTTAGCGGCCTCCGACGGAGGACCTAATCGCGTGAGAGTGATCGCCCGTTAGGCGGGTAGGCCCGTGGCTCTCGGTTCCAGGCTTACAACGGTCGACGCAGAACTGCAGCAATGGGAGAGCGACCTCCGCGGGCGCGTATCCCTGAACCTGCACGACCCCAATGAGCCTGCCGGCAACGACCGCGGCCCGCTCTCCAGCCCCGAAGCGCTCCTCAGCCATTGCCACGACTTCGAGCAGGTCCGCGGTGAGCGCGCCGTCCTGTCGGGATCGTCGCTCGGCGTCGCGAATCCTCTGGGTTAGATCCGCATGCTCGGGGCCGAGAGCGCGGGCAGTCCAGGTGTGCGGGACGCTGCCCGCCGGCGTATGAAGGACCGTCGCCGCGAGATCGTCGCGTAGGATCGTCGCGCGTGCCGGATCGCCAGCTGCGACGGCCGAGTCGATCATCTGGCTCAATACGTAGCACTGCGCGGGACTGTCGTTGCCGGTGCGACGCAGGACATCGAGACTTTCCTGCATGAGCCGGAGTGCGTCTGCTGGGTCCCCGAGGCCCGCGCGGCTCACGCCGTGGGCGTAGCGGTGGAGGGCGTGGTAGGTGTGATCGGACGGCAGAACGCGATCGAGCACAACCCGGGACCGCTGAGCAATGCCATCCGCCTCAGTTCGCGCGTCATTGCTTGCCAGTCTGCCGATAACGAGCATTGACGACGACACGTGCGTGGGTCGGTGATGAGGGCGATGCGGCGACGGCGGTCCCGTTGCACGGGGCATCGCTGCCCAGGAAAGGCACGCAGGTGAAGCCCTCCGGCCCGCACGACGCCTTGTAGGTATCGCCGAGCACCCAGTGGCGCCCCCGTGCCACGGAGAGTTCGTCATGGGATTGCTGTGCCGGACACCACCACTCCCTGCTTCATGGCCCGGTGCCCCGCTATCCTTGGCAAACCATGCTTCGCTTCCTCCTCTGGCGCGCGCCCCCACTCGCCTTGATGGTGGTCGCTTCGGCGGCGCCACAAGCGGCCCTTCTCTTTCTGGAAGTCGACCGCAACTCCGCGACGGACCATTCGAGCCCAATGGGTATCGCTTCCTTTCCGGGGGGCGGCACTACCAGCCGCCGGCCCCGCCGCC
>CAJXRJ010000311.1 GCA_913058555.1 uncultured bacterium | reverse complement strand
CTACACACTGCATATCGTCGGCAGCGTCAGATGTGTATAAGAGACAGGTTCTCGCCCATCGTCCGAACTCGCGCTACCGCGCGGCACGGGGATCTCCTTGATCCCGTGGAAGCGCACGGCCTCGTGGGCCGTCTCCGCAAGGGCGATCTTGATGGAGCCACGGCCATAGTCAACAACGACCGTGCGGCGTTTTCTTGCGCGTGTGCCCCTCATCGCTGCCACACCATGGGGATGACGAGGGTTGAGGTCGCCCCGTCCACAAAGTAGAGCGTCACGGTGAAGGTGATGGGCCCCGCGGAGATCTCGCCGCGGAACTCGAACTCAGCGCCCGCCACCCCGTTCCCTTCGATGACCCGTTGGTCCGCGCGACCTTTGTTCGCGTCCAGCACACTGGTTGGCACGTTGACTCGCCCCTTCCAGAGTTCCCTAAACCTGCCCGGCTCACGGGCGAGTTTGAATTTCTCGAGCTGTGGCGTGGGTCGATCCGCCTGAAGCTCGAAGGACTCGATTTCACGATCGAAGGGCGTTGTGTTCACGAGCAACAGCTCGAACTTGTCCTTCTTGGTGTTCACGGCGGTGCCAGTGCTCCCCGGCCCATCGAGTGGGCCGGAAGCATCGGTAGACGTGGCGAGGATCCCCCGCAACGTGGCGATGGTCAACGCACCGCCGCGGCCGCCAGACCACGTGAGGCTCACCTCGATCCGCTTGAGTTCCGTCGAACCGTCGACCTCGGGAACAGTCTGGTTCGGGTTCGACGATGCAACATTGATCACCCGGACCCTTCGCGTGAGGCCCGCTTGGCCCTCGAGGGGAACGCCGTCGATGTGGAGGGGCGGCGACTCGACGAGGCCGTCGAAGTCGTCGATGTCGTCGAAGCGGGCGCGGGACACTTCCTCAGCGCCGAACGACCCGCTTGGCGACTCCGGGTCCTCAAACGCCTTGGAGACAATCTCCTCCATCAGCGCATCCGCGCTGGAGAGCGCCGCGCGTTGGAAGATGTCGTCGGGCGTATCCTGCGCGACCTGGGTGAAGAGCCCAACCACCGGGGGCAAGGCCACGGCGAGCACCGTGATCGATGCCACGGCCTCCACCAACGTGACTCCGCTGTTGTTTCGATGGCGCTTCACATGATCACCATCGGAGGGAGAAGGACAGGGTGGAACTGGCGCCGTTGGTGTAGCGCAGCACAAGCGTGTAGTTGACGATCCAGAACGGAGTCGTCCGAAACTCCACCTTCAGGGTGGGGTCATCACCGGCGAGGATCAGGCGATCTTCGGGGTCCCCTTCGTTCATGGGCAGTACACCCGTGGGCACCCATACGCCGTTGTTCTCCTCCCAGATCTTGTCGCCGTCGAGCTCGAGCTTCTTCACCGGCCACGTCCACCAGGACGCGTTCAATGAAAACGATGAGATCACGACGGGATAGTCGCTCAGGCTGACGAGGTCGATTTCGAACTTTTTGTCACCGTCTCTCCGTACCGTGGCCAACGACGCGGCAATGTCCAGAGGGTCGGCGGGCGGACCACCGCCAGGGCCGCCGCCCGAGCCGCCGCTGGCGGAGCCATCTTGGCGGGCGATGCGACGCGCGCTCCCGAAGAGGCCGGTTGACGTGTACGAGTCGCCAATGCGTGTGGCCGTATACGTCCCGCCACCGAATGGAGTTGCGGTGGGGATCTCTGCCCCCTCGTAGGCGGCGTGCCATGCACCCGCTTCCGCCACCCAGTAGGCCTGGGACGACTCGACCCCAAGGACAGATTGCAGGCGCTGAGCACTGAAAAGGTCGGCGAGCGCGCTGCCGCAGAGCGACAGGAGCAGCATCGCCGCCACCAAGGGCACGAGCACCGAGCCGCGCTGGTCGGTTTCGACTGTCCACCTGCGGTGCCTGCTCATCCGAGCCCCCGCGGGAAGACCGTCATGGTGATCGGAAGGCCTCCATCGGCACTCGTCACGACGAAACGAACATCCACGAGGTGGAGGTCGTCCGGCGTGAGTGCGGGCGATCCCGACCTCGACAGGTAGCTGAAGGCAAAAGAAGAGACGCCCTTGGCCACCGGGCTGCCGTTGCGCGAGAGTTCCGTCCCGGCGTAGCGGTACCGGACACTCTCCCCAGCGCTGGTTTCGAAGGCAAAGTCGGTCGCCGTAAAGGTGGCGATCGAGGCCGCGCCGCTCAGGTCACGGACATCGCGCTGAATGAGCTCGGATGCCAGCCGGGCCTGGTAGGACGCATCGACGTGCGGTGCGACACGCGCATAGACCCTCATCGACTCGAGAACCACGTAGGAGGATGCCATCCCGACGATGCCCAACACGACCATGACGAGGATCATCTCGACGAGCGTGTATCCGCCCGTCGAGCTTGGCTCGCTCCGATTCGTCTTTGACATGGTGTCCATAGATTTCAAACTCTCGCCGCGGCGAACCGTCAGTCGACGGTCACGAGGCCGGTGCCGTGTGCCACCCGTATCCTGATGCCCCCCGTCAAGTCGACGGTGCCGTCTGCCGTGAGGGGCGAACCGCTGGCGTCGTGGGGGATTCCGGCTGCGTCGAAGCGAATGACTTCGCCGCCGCCGATATCGACAGCTTCGAAGACCACGCTATCGATCCCGAGCTGCACGACCATGGGGGCGCGCGTCAGGGGGTCCTTCATCGCCACCCGTTGGGCGATGCCTGGCTGATCCCTTTGCTCGACGTAGACCGAGAGGCGCTCCTGCGCGATATCGACCTCCGCCCAGCAGGAATCTCCAGTACTGAGAGCCCATTGCTGGGCGAACACGAGGGCCGCACGCACCCGAGTGCCTGCGATGTTCTGCCGGGCCGATCCGAGCCAGCTGAGCGATGGAACCGCTAGCCCCGCGAGGATCGAGACGACCGTGAGCAGCACGGCGAGCTCGGTCAGGGTGAAGCCTCCCGCGCCCCGTCGGCGACGAAGTCGCGATCCCGAGGCTCGGTGAAACGGCGAACCCATGGAACTCATCGTTCTGGGCACAGGATGCTGAAAAGCCAAGCTTCTCAGTCCCGATCAGAAGCCGGCCTCGCCGGCTCCGCTGGCCGTATTGGCCCAGAACTCGCCCGTCGTCTCGTTGTAGCACCAGCCACCGGTCGTGCCGGCGGTCACCGGCGTGCCCTTCGTCACTCCGAGGATCACGACGTTCTTGACGGCGCTGGTGGAGTAGGGGTTGTCGGGAATACCCTGGGCCATGACCGTCCCTGCGCTGTTGAGCTCCACAAGGGTCGGGTACGTCGCGCTGCCGCCGCCGGAGGGCGTGGCCGAGTGGGCATAGTGGTTCGCGATCGCGGACCGCGTTCCGCCCAAGGCACCTTTGCAGGCGGCCTGGTTGGCGTCCCCCGTGAAGTCGAGGAAACGGGGGATGGCCACAGCGGCGAGGATGCCGAGGACCACGATGACGATCACGAGCTCAACGAGGGTGAATCCGGACTTGGCGTTGAACTTTGAGGGAACCTTCATGGGGTGATTGCACTGCAGCGACCTCGATCGGGCCGCTTCTTACCTAGGGAGTTGGAGAAACGGTCCCCTGGTGAACGCCAATGGGCGTGGGGATCCAGTGAACCTCTCGACCGGTTCCTTCCGGAACTTTTGGGGTAAATGCCTAGCCCAAAGAACAGGGCGCCCCCTCCCGGCCTATTTCCTGATCACCTTCACCATGTCCCACATGGGCAGGAACACCGCGAGGGCCACGAAGAGCACGATCACCGCCAGCACGAGGGTCAAGAAGGGCTCGATCAAGGTGGCGAGGTTCCGGGTGACGTACCGCAGCTCCTTCTTGAACTGCCTGGAAACGGTCTCGCAGGCGTGTTCCAGGTTGCCCGTCGATTCACCCGCAGCCAGCATCTGCCGCGCGGTAGGAGGCAAGCAATCGGATTCATCGAGTCCCTCCGCAAGGGTTTGGCCTGACGCGATGCAAGACACCACGTTCATGAGCCGTTGTTGCATGCGCAGGCTCGAGGTGGTCGTTGCGATGGTCCTCAGCCCCTCGAGGATCGGCACGCCAGCCTTGGTGAAGAGCCCGAGCATCTGGGTTACACGAAGGGTATTGGCCGTTTGCATCAGGTTCCCGATGACGGGAGTGCGGGCACAGATTCGTTCCACGAGCGCCTGGCCCGAGGGCCGGCGAACGAACTGATAAGCGCTGTATCCCAGCACCCCTAGCCCGAACAGGACGATCGCGAAGTACTCGGTCACGCCCGAGCTCAGCGCGATGAGGATGCGCGTCGGCAGGGGCAACTCGGTTTGAAACCCGGAGTAGAAGCCCGCGAATCGAGGCACGACGAACACGATCAGTACGCTGACCGCGAAGAACAGCGTCGCCACGACGATCACCGGGTAGAGGAGCGCCGAACGCACGTCCGCCCGCAGCTCCATGTCCGCCTCAACGTACTCAGCGAGGTTCTCGAGGACGTCGTCAAGGCTCCCCGATTGCTCGCCCGCGGCGACGGTGCTGCTGTAGACCCGGGGGAAGGCCTTGGGGTGGTTCTTCATCGCCCCTGAAAGCGACTCACCGCCTTCCAGATCGGCGCACATCTGCCCGACGACCGCCTTGAAGGAGGGGTTGGTGGACTGCTTGCTGATCGACTGCAGGGCGCCGAGAATCGGAACGCCGGCGCGAATCGTGCTTCCGAGCTGGATGGTGAAGTTGAGCAGCTGCTTGCCGCGGATTCGTTTGTCGACCCGGCCGTCCACCTTCGGCTCCGTGGGACGCGCCTCGCCCCGGCTGGGGCTCACGCTCGGTGAACTGCCCGCACTGGCGAGGATCTCCTTCACCTCGATCGGGAACAGCCCTGCGCCCTCCAGAAGGGCGATCGCTTCCCGCCGTGTCGACGCATCGATCGTCTCCTTGATGATGCGCCCGGAGCGGTCACGTGATTCAGCGGTGAAGGTCGCCATGGATCACTTCCCCTGGGCTTGGGTTCGGGACGAGCCCACGCCGACGACCCGCGCCACTTCTTCCAGCGTCGTCTCTCCGCTCATCACCTTGCGCAATCCGTCGAGGCGCATGCCGTCGCCGCTCGAGCGGCTCGCTTCGCCTTCGATCTCCGCCCGCGAGGCGCCGCCAAGGATCGCATCTGCGAGGGATTCCGTGATCTCGACGAGCTCGAAGAGGCCAACGCGGCCCTTGTAGCCGGTGTTCAGGCAATGGGGGCAACCGGTGCCCCGCTGGACTTGGACCTTCTCGCTATCGAGGCCGAAGCTCCGCGCCAGTCCCGGGGCCAGACTCGTTGTCTCGGCGCAGCGGGTGCAGACGCGGCGTACGAGCCGTTGACCCAGGACCGCGCGCAGCGAGGACGTGAGCAAGAAAGGCGCCACGCCCATCTCCGAGAGGCGCACGATCGCGCCAGCCGCTGTGTTGGTGTGCAGAGTGCTGAGCACGAGGTGCCCCGTCAGGGCGGCCTGCACGGCGATCTCCCCCGTCTCCTGATCCCGGATCTCCCCCACCATGATCACGTCCGGGTCCTGGCGAAGGATGCTCCGCAGCGCGTTCGCGAAGGTCATCCCAGCCTTGGCGTTCACCTCCGTCTGGCGCAGCAAATGGACGCGCTTTTCGACGGGATCTTCCACGGTGACCACGTTGCGATCCATCGTGTTCAAACGCTCGAGGGCCGCGTAGAGCGTCGAGGTCTTGCCGCTCCCGGTGGGTCCGGTCACGAGCATCATCCCGTTCGGTTGATCGAGCAGCGCTTGCACCCGCGTGAGGACGCCATCGGGCATCCCGAGGTCCCCGAGACCGACAAGATCGGCGTTCGAGAGGAGCAAGCGCAGCACAGCGTTCTCCCCGTAGGTGGTCGGAATCGTCGAGAGTCGAACGTCGACGTTCGTCCCCCCCACCACTTGACTGAAGTGGCCATCCTGCGCACGGCGGGTCTCGGCGATGTCGAGTCCTGCCTGCACTTTCATGCGGCTGATGATCGCGGAGTGTTGAGCGAACGGATGCTTGTTCGTTTCGTGCAGGATGCCGTCCACGCGCACCCTGATCCGGACGTGGTCACGTTCTGGCTCCACGTGAATGTCACTGGCCCCGCGGCGCGCCGCCGCTTCGATCATGGACTGCACGAGCCGGGCGATCTCACTGCTCGATTCCATGTCGTCGTGGCCCACTTCCTCCGGCACGCCGGCCTGAATCGACGACGGGGGCGCCTCAACGCCCGGCTCGCCGCGGTAGGCGCCGTCGATGAGGGGCGCGAGCATGCCGGGAGGGCAAAGGCAGGGATCCACCTGGGAGCTCGTCCGCAGTCGAATCTGATCGATCAGGGCCAGGTCGGTCGGGTCGTCCATGCCGAGGGTCATGACGCCGCCGAGATGGAAGAGCGGGTAGATGCCGTGACGCTTCGCCAGGTGCCCAGGAATCAGCTCGCGGTTCGCTGGACAAAGCCGGTAGGCCTGCGGTTCCACGTAGGGCACGCTCATCTGGAGGGCCATGCAGGCCGCGATGGTCTCCTTCCGAACGACGCCCTGGCGGATCAAATAGTCCTCCAGGGGCACGCGCTCGGAATCGGCTGCGGAGGAGTGCGTGCGCAGGACGCCCTCCTCGAGGAGGCCCATCGCCACGAGGCCCGATGCCCAGCTCGGGATTGGCCCAACCCCCGCAAGGGTGCGGTCGAGCCAGGACGGCACGTCGTCGTGGGCCGTCGCGACACCGATCCCGACCCTGTGAAGCGCCTTGGCCGATTCCCGCTCCACCTGAAGGGTGACCCAGTAGGTGGGCTCCACGCCGACGGTCTGCGCCTTCCGAACGGTCCCGGTGAACCGGATGGGCGGCTCGCCGAGGGCGCCTTGGACGGCGACCTCCAGCCGACACGCCTTCGGGAAGAAGTGTGAGCCGACGAGTTCGACGCTCGTGTCTCGCACAGAGCGAATCCTCATCACCACACCGGTGGGGCTGGCGACCAGCTCCACCTGGGAGCGTGATTCCGCCGCCACCATCACGACGCCCGTGGGCACCGCGTCGCTTTTTCCGGGGGACGTCAGGGGGTCCTTCATTACGTGCTCTGGGGATAAGAGGTGGACCCAGGAAGGCCGCGCATGACGGCCCATCACGCTCCGGAGGGCACCGCGGGCTCTATCGACTGAAGCCCTGATCGCCTTGAGAGGTGGGGTCCAGGCCCACCGACCCGGGCCCCCGCAGGATCGTGAACCACGCCCTTGCCCCACGGCCCACTGCATCCCGCGTTCGATGCGAGGGCCCCGATCCTGCCTACGCTCGTTGGGCCCACGTCACCCAGCAAGGGCAGGAACCCGCCCTGGGATGTCGCATTGAACTACTAGCGCCATGCCCCCTTCGAAAACAGAACTCAAGGTGAAGTCCGAGTCCATGGGGACATGATGAGCCCCCCGGAAGACTTCCCGCGCCAGAACTCCACGGGCGAGCCCTCGCGGTCACCCACCTATCCGCACCCAAATGTTCTCCGTTCGATCGTCGCCCCGCACGCCTGGGTTGAGACCCAGCCAGGTCAGCCCCACTGGCGACCTGCCCCGAGGGGTCCGGCGCAGCATCACGATCATGGGGGTCGAGATCGGCGAGCCTGTCGCGCCGCTGGCGCTCGGGATGTTGGCGGCCCTCTCGAGGCACAACCCAACGTCGTGAGGACTGGACACCTCAAAGGGCACGCGCAAAGGCGCGGTGCGGCCCTCGCCAAACGCCAGTCCAGTGCGATCGACAATCAGCTCGCGTTCTACCTCGCGGAGGCGGGGCTGGCTGAATCCTTCCAAGCCGTTCGCATGGGACGCTCGGGCCAGGTCGGTAGCGAGACCCAGCCGGCGATGTACGGGCAGGGCCGATTGTGGGTCGATGTGCTAGAGCTCGCCGATGGCAACGTCCATTTGGACAGCACCGGGCCCATGGGCGATGGGCGCGCGACTCTTTCGTTTGTGCTGGAGCCAGTCGAACTCGAGCTCGGCTTCTTCGCCCATGACGATCTC
Source organism: uncultured bacterium (assembly GCA_913058555.1). Classification (GTDB taxonomy): domain Bacteria; phylum Planctomycetota; class UBA1135; order UBA1135; genus Saltatorellus. The sequence goes on along the minus strand of CAJXRJ010000311.1, from coordinate 461 downwards.
ATGATCAACGGCGTCATCCTCACGGACGGCTGGGACTCTGACCTAGGCTCGTACGCTGATGCCGCGGGCGAGTTGCCACGTGTGTCTATCGGCCCCGACGATCCGCACCACGACAACGTGGATATCAACGTCGTTTGGATTGGTGATTGGTTCTACGACTACGACTATCGTGAGGGCGAGTACTACTACTATGTAGACCGGGTCGCACGGGACCCGATTGTCTGGACAGCGGACGCCCGTGCGTACTTCGACGCGAAGGCGGCGAAGCAGGGCTCAGTAGAGAGCCCAGGCGGCACAACCGGGGCCCTCGGTCCGACGACTGGTGAAGGCGCGATGCTCGGATCCAACGGCGACGTGCACTTCACGTTGCCCACGGGCGAGGTTGCGGAAATCTGGGGCGACGTTCGCCCTGGGCCGGACGGGAGCGTCACCGGGCTTGACTCGGTGACCATCGACGGCGC
>CAJXRJ010000310.1 GCA_913058555.1 uncultured bacterium | reverse complement strand
GCACGGGGCGGCAGCCCGCCCCGTGCGACTGCGACTCGACCGCTAGCATCAAAAGCGAAAGAATGATCCTGGCTCCGTACTTTGGCGCCCCCCTCCCTGGCGGCACCGTTTCGAGGCAACGACTACGATTCGGTATCACCAGAGCAAGATTAGCGCAGCCAAGGACGCGTGTTCCGAGCCCATGGATCTGTTCTCCGTCTAGGGGCACGACTTCTGGATTCATTGTGCAACGAAGCAGGGGCAGCCACGATGAGTCAGTTGCGAGGGCAGTGCAGGATCAAAAACCAACACTCCTTTGAACAGAGCCATGTTCTGCCCTCGCAACCTCTTCCCATCAGAGCGTTACGAAACGTGCGATGACACGGCCCCCATCGCAAAGAACCGTCGCTCTGGGATCAAGGCCACTTCTGTGGAGACCATTCTCGCCCGACCCGACCAGACGCGGACCTTGGCGGGACTGTTGAGTGACCGTTGCCTCCATCCGCTGGGCAGCTGCCTGAAAGAGTGCAGATCACTCCAGCCCTGACGCACGACGACAGAGCTCGATCGCTACGACAGTTGGCGGCAGCGGCCACGGACCAGCATCGTCACCGAACAAGCGCCAGGACGTGGCAACCGAAACGCGTCCCCTGAGTTCCAAGGTTCGGTTCGCCACACCCTGGCGCCTGTTCGGCGTTTCAAGAGGCCTCGATCCGGCCATTTGTTCTAGTCCCAGCAGACGTAGTACACGCCCCGTCCGATCTGCACTGGGCCGTGGCCGCCGCCGTTGACGTTCGTCTCAATGTCCTTGATCAGGAACCGGCAACCGTCAGCGGTCTCTGCCTCGAACCACCTGATCCCGTGCATGTTGACTTCAACAACGAAGGCGATCTGGTCGGCTGGGTTGACCGGCTGCTCTGTGTCAGCGCAGACGAGGTGATACGTCTCTTCCTGATCGGTGGCGTCGCTGTCGTCGTCTCTATCGCCGAGAGCGGCGATGGCATTGACTGGCGTAGCGGCGAATGCGGCGGCCGCTGCTGTGGGCTCGGCGCCAGCGAGCGGTGCCGTCATGGCGGCGAGGGCCGTCAGGGAGATCAAGCAGCAGAGGCTCACGAGGGATTTCAGAGTCGTTGAGAACATAGTTGTCCTGTGGGTTGTGCGTTCGAAGGAATGACTAGACGCGGCATGCGCCCACCACCATCGGCGTGCCCTTCCCCCACATCCGGCCGACTTTCTCGCGCTTTCCCAACGCACGGCACGGGTGCGGCGCACCGAATCGGCTCGCAGCTCGCTGGCGGCCGCGCCCGTATCCACTTCCGCCCTTCCTTCGAGATACCCGATCAGGACCTATTCATCGCTTTCGGCCAGCGTGGCATGACTAGGCTCGCGGCCATTGGGATCACGATCTGGCTGCCAGGATCCAAAGTGAAAGAATGACCCTGGCACGGTACTTTCCGGGCTGGGTCGCCGCCCACAGGCGCGCCGTCGCTGTAGGGCAACCACAACGCGGAGGCGCTTCGGGGAACCATCCACTTCGCATCTAACGACGCATCACGATCTGAAGCCTCGCCGACCGAGGGTCGACAGGTCCATCTACATCACCGGAAGTCGACGAATGCGGCCCCGCTGAAGTTGGAGGTCGCCGCCCCCGCCACCGTGTCGCGGTACCAAAGCTGGAAGAACCGCCGCTCGGGTGGAAGGACCGACACCGTCGTCAGGACAGCATCAGGAATCTGAGAGGTGTCTATTGGCAGGTGCAGCACACCGGCGGAGTCCGCGGCACGGATCTCGCCGGACCGATTGAACCGTCCGATCGCTCCGCCAATGCAGAGGTCCCCCAGACTCCCTGGGGGCTGGACCGGCGCAGCGGCTTGGGTGGACGTGATAAACATCCCGAAGGCGCCCGGGGGCAACCCGACGGCGTTGAGCGTTGTGCGGTTCACTGCGGCCAACGCGCTCCCGGCCGCGAAGAGCGAGGCCCCCACGCCCATCGAATTTGGAGCTCCCGGGCACGTCCTTACGGAGAGCACTGAGAGGTTCTCGAACCACATCAGATCCCCCGTCAGAAGATCTTGATCTCCGTCGCCATCCAGATCCACGGCGGTCGCCCCCCGCAGTCCCGGAATCACGCCCACTTCGACGGGCGCGTCGAAGGCGCCTCCCCCAAGCCCACGAACCCATAGCAGCGAGTCATCCGCCGGCTGGAAGGTCAGAAAGTCCAGGACCCCGTCCAGGTCAACATCCACGACGTCCCCGATCACGTTGGTGTCCGACGGATGGGCCAGGTGGTTCCGGTGCAGCGTCGCCTGCGTACCCGGGCCCATCTCTACCCAAGCACTTGTCCGATTGGACCCACTTGCAAAGGCGAAACGTATGACGAGGTCCTCGTCGCCGTCCTGATCGACATCAGCCACGGCAAGGCGCTCGGCCAGCGGCGCGCCCCCAAAAAGCAACGGCTGTCGCGGCTCGAAGTGACCCGTTCCGATGGAGCGCATCCAATCCAGGGCATCGACGGATCCTGGGGCGTTCCGACTCACCACCAAGTCGTCGAGCCCGTCTCCATCGACGTCCAAAGCGGCGAATTTGCCCACCGGCGATATGAACGGAGCCGGGCTCACTTCATGGAAGACTCGAGCACCGTCATTTCGAAGCACCACGGCCCCGTTGAGCGAGATTATGACGATGTCCCGATCTCCATCCCCGTCAAAGTCCGGCCCCGTCAGCTGGGGTGTACTCCCGAAGACCGCGCTACTTTGGGCGACGGTCGCAAATGGCGGCGCAGCGGGGCCACCGAACCGGATCTTGACTCGACCATCACCGATCCAGTCCACCGCGGCGAAGTCGTCATAACCGTCCCCGTCGAAGTCTTCGACCACGGGCTCCGGCGCAAACTGCGCCAGTCCGCCGAAGTACGTGACCGACCATTGACTGCCATCGGTCTTGAGCAAGTCAAGGCCGCGGCCCCAAAAGGCGTTGAGGCGAATCATCAGGTCTTCGCGACCGTCAGCATCAAAGTCGCCCCGGGCGAAATCTTGATAGGTTCCGGGAGCGCCCACCGAAAGTGGAAGCGCTCCCCGGGGAGCAAAGGATTGCGAACTGGCGGTCGCGCACAGACCTAAAAGCGCGATGGGATGGAATGCTTGGGAATTCAATGTAGATACCGATTGGGGCAACGAGCACCCCAAGGATACCGCAACGTGCAAGACTGCACGTGAGCGATGCGAACCACACCGCTTAGCGGGTCGCGGCACTGCGGCCAAGTAAAGCCCTTCAGAACGACCTTGTTGAGTTGCTACCACTTCCCGATGTGGTAGTAGTCACCTGGCCTTGAATCCAGAATCGTGAGAGCGAATGGCTCCTTCCCGATCTTGACCACATCCGTGCAGCGCTCACTCGATTCTGCACAGGACACGTTGACCACGAGAGCCACCGCGCTGCCCTTGGTCGGTCGAGCCGGGGTCATCCACACGAAGGTTGAGTTCGACGGGGGTCCGTTTTTCTGCGGCCTTGGCAAAGCAAGTCGGACCGACCACGACGGTCGGCGGGGTGCCTTGAGAGTGAAGCCGGGGCGGAAGAGACCCCCTATTGCGACGCAAAGCGCGCCTTACTCAGGTCGCCCGCGGGGTTGTCCAATACGTCAACCCCGTAGCGCGAACCGTCGGGCATGTCGATCACGAAGGAGTAGAGACTCCCCTGTACGACCTGCCTGGTGGCGCTGGACAGGGCAACTCCGGTCGGGTCGAGGCCCCGCTCCGCCAGGACGTGTGCAACAGCCTTCTGGAGCCCAGGGTCGTCCGCTTGGATGGCCGACGGTGCTCCGGGGGCGCCTGGCGCCGTCTCAGATCTCGGCGCACACGCCGTCATGAAAGCAGCAGTAGCAAGGGTCTCATCGCGACGAGGTTTCCAAGCACCGTGGAGCGTCGGGTGAGGGAGCTCAAGAAGTGGGCGGAGGCGGCAGGCCTCCGTCACGGGCCGCTACGGCGTGACTAGAGGCTGTTGACGATGCGAGCTCATACCGTTGGCGGGCGGAGAAGCGACCCGAAACACTTGGCGTTCATTTCCCCACATGTCGCCCCTGACTTCGTCTGCGCGGGCAGCTTGAGGATCCATGGCGAGACACTGATCGTCACGATCCGTGGGAGCCCGTGGAGATGCGCCTGAAGCGCGGTGAGGACGCAATAGGTCTCGCTGGTCGCAAGCCGGGCTCCTTGACGCGGGGGCGAGAATGGAGAGGTGCAGGTGAGGGCCTTCGGGGGTAGCGGCGTGGATTGGAGCCGCTATCGTCGGGGGACATGAATATCCTCGGCCTTTCCGCAGCTGCCACGTTCGCAGCCCTCATTCTCATTTCTACTGACGGCGAGAAAGGTGCGCCACCGACCCCCTCCAGCGAACGCTGGCAAGCCATGAACCTCGATGGTGCGCCGGCGCCCGCGAGTACTTGGACCCTCACGGGTGAAGCTGGCGAGGTGATTCGGTGCTCCGGCGGGCCGAAGGGCTTCTTGGCTTCACGGGCTCACTACCGCACGATGGAGCTTGAGTTCGATTGGCGGTGGCCGGAGAAGGCCGGCAACTCGGGGCTCCTGCTCTTCACGGAAACGCTTGGATTCGCCAGCTTGAAGGGCCGCATTGGCGGGTGGCCCAGGAACCTCGAGATTCAGCTGCAAAGCGGCGACGCAGGGCACTTTGTGATGCTCGGGCCGGGCGTGGGGCTAGACGTGATCGATCCCGCAACGGGCGAAGTGCACAAGGGCGATCGGATCGACAGGATCTTCCGCAGGCGGGCGGTGGACGACGTCGAGAAACCCCTCGGAGAGTGGAACACGATGCGCGTTGAGGTGGGCCTTGACGAGATTGTGGTGTACGTCAACGGTGTCGAAGTGAATCGCGGAGTGGGCGGCAGCTTGACGGCGGGGCACGGACTCAAGGAGGGAGGCGTAAGCGGATTCCGCCCGGGGCCCTTCGCGTTCCAAAGCGAAGGTGCGCCGATTGAATTTCGGAACGTGAAGGTAGCCGGGGCTCCAACGAGCGCGCAGAGGGCACTGCTTGGGGGATCTGTCGACGGGGAGATCCAGGGGTGGACGCAGGTTTATCGCAAGCCGGACGACGCGGCGAAGGGGCCGTTCGCGAAGCTGGAGAACAAGGTCCTTTATGTGACCGGCCAACCGGGCGGCTACCTCCAGACGAACGACGCGCTGGGACCTCGCTATCAGTTGAGCCTGGAATGGGCCTGGCAAAAAGAGCGCGCAGGCAACTCCGGCGTGCTTCTCCACGTCACCAAGCCTGACGTGCTCTTCGGATGGCCGCAGTCCCTTGAGGTGCAGCTGCAGTCCGGGAGCGCGGGCGACTTCTGGGTGATCGGCGATGACGTCGTGGATCTCGAGGTTCCAAACATGGAGACCCGTCGCGCTCTGAAGCGTGAGGGCGAGCTTCATGCGCACCGAAGGGTCCGCCGCCTGCCGCTGAAGGCCTCACCTGAACAGCCCCGCGGAGGCTGGAACCGCATGGATATCGACGTCGTGGACGACGCGATTCGAGTCTATGTGAACGGGCAGCTCGTCAACGAGGCCTCGGGCCTGACCGTGCGCGCCGGCGCGATCGCGCTGCAGAGCGAGGGTGCTCCGGTGCGCTTCCGCAATGTCTTCCTGCGCTGACCGCCTGGCGGCGGGTGGCCACGTGGAGGCCGGGGCCTGCACCTGGCGGTACCGGGCCAGGCGCGGCTGACAGGAGGCGGTATGGCTTCACGGGCCGCCTCCCTTGGCCCCCCCTGCGCCTGGCCCGATTCCCTGGACCCGCTACACTTGGCCCCTGCCAGGCGGGGGGCAGACCTCTACGCCCCCGCGCGCCTCCCCGTTTCCTGCGGAGTCGATCCACCTCAACGAACCAAGGAAAGGAATGCTCGCACAACCCGTTCTTGCCGTCCTCCTCGCCGGGCCCGCCCTCGCCACTCAGGCCGTCTTCACCACGGTCCCCGCGGGCCCACTGGACTCAAGCGGGCTCAGGGTCTCCGTGCTCAACGGAGTCAGCGCCGACGGCTCGGTTGCGGTGGGCGCGATTTCGGATCCGGTCCACGGACGGGTGGCCATCCGCTGGACGCCCGCAGGTGGCACGACGGTGCTTCCATCGCCGGGGAGCGGGCCGACGCCCTCGTTCGCGACGGGGATCTCCGACGATCTGAGCACGGTGGTCGGAGCGCGGGGAGTCGGCGGATCCCTCGCGCTTGTCCGGCCCGTGCGCTGGGACGCGGGCGCGGCCCCGATCGACCTCACCACGCTGCCCATTGCCGAACACACCAAACCCGCCTACGTCTCACCCGAGGGGCGCTTCGTGCTCGGTCTAGACGAGAGGATCTTCGCCCCGACCTACGCGCGCCAGGGGCTGCTCTGGGACGAGACCGGCGCGCTCGTAACTGCGTTCCCCTCCAACCTGTACTTCATGTCGGCGGCCTACGACGGCTCGTTCTTCATCGCCAGGGGAAGCGCAGGCAGCGTACGCGTCGCGCTCGATGGCACGATCCGGCCGTTGTCCTTTCCGCTTCCCGCGATGTACGGGTCAGCCACGGCCGTGTACAGCGATCGAACCGCGACCGTATTCGGGGGCATCGCCAACGTGCCCGGCGTGAGGGACGATGTCTTTCTCTACGACGAATCGGCCCAGACCATGGAGTTCGCCCCGGGCCTTCCCGGAAACGGACGTACTCCACACCGCATGCAGCTCCTCGCGCCCGACCTCGGGGTCGCGGTGGTCACGTACTCGGCGCCCGGCCAGCGCCCGGGCATCTGGATCCCCTCCCTGGGTACGGCGGAGCTCGTGTCGTACGCAGACGAATTGGGCGCGAACTTCGGCCCCCTCGCCAACGGCCTCATCGCCGCGACAGCCATTTCGGACGACGGCACCCGGATCGTGGGGAGCGCGTTCACCAGCGGTGTCCAGGAGGGCTGGATGCTCACGTTCCCCGAAGACTGGTGGCGCACCGTCGGCACAACGTTCTGCAACCCGGCCACGCCGAATTCCACGGGACACCCTTCACGGACCATGGCCTTCGGATCCGACGAGATCACCGCGGGTGCCCTGCGCCTCGAGACCCACGGTCTCCCGCCGAACGTCTTCGGCATCTTCGCGGTGGCCCCCACCACCGGCGGCGTCACGCCCCCGGGGAGCGCCGGGCCCCTGTGCCTCGGTGGCGCCATCGGGCGCTTCGACCGTGGCGGCCAACTGCTCATGGCTTCGCCCCGCGGCCGGGTGAGGTTCGACGTGGACCTGGGTCAACTCCCGGGCCCCAACGGACCCCGCAGCGCTGCGGCGGGGGAAACTTGGCACTTCCAGTTCTGGCACAGGGACGTGGCAGGCTCGACGAGCACCAACTTCAGCAACGCGGTCACCGTGATCGCCCGCTGACGACCTGAGGCAGATGCGGAGCTGGCCCCAAGTCGCTCCTGGCACAGAACCAGCCCAATTCCCAGCCCGAGGCCACCCGCGCCCCCCTCACCACACCAGAGCTCCGACTCTGGGTCTCTGATCCCAGCGTCCGTGCCGCGTTCAACTCTCCTACTCCCCGTAGGCCCCTGCTTCCCCTGAGAAGGAAGCACCGCTTCGGCCCGGAGCGATGGTGGCAGCGGACTGGCGCCCTGTGTTACAGGTGGCGGCTCCCGTCTGCCACGGGCTGCACTTCACCGCGGTGTTGGTCGTCAATCACTTGCCAGAACCCAGCCCCCCCAAACAGTCACCTCCCCATGCCAATCCAGAACCTTGCTCCGGGCACGACGCTCAAGTTTCCGCTCTCCCTGAAATTCCAATGCAAGAACCCGGCCGGGAACGGCGAGGTTTCTAGCGGCGCTGAGCCCATTGCGGTCACCATCGTGGACGGGAGCACCACGGCCGAGCAGATTGACTTCGTTCCCCACGCGCCGGGTGGCATCAACTACATCCAGTCGGATGGAGATGTGCTGAGCGGGATGTTCACCGGGTGTGTGATGTCCGCCTACCAGGTGGCTGGAAAACGCCGGGTGGCCCATGTGCACACGGGGACGGATGCGGGGGCGGACCGTTGCAACAAGGCCACGATGAAGGCTCTCCTCAACGGCGCCTCGCATCGACCCCTGGTCAGTTTCAAACCCTACGAGGACGCCGACAACACGAAGTACGTGGACATCTGCATGAAGACAGCACTCGGCCCCAAGGGCTGCGCGGTGTTCGGGCTCGTGACGGCGGACCAGAGCTGCTACGCGATCTTCACCCAGGCTATGGGGACCCACGAGTACAAGATCGTCCACGTCGTCGACAAGTCAGCACAGAACTACCAGTTCGGCTAAGAGTACGGAGCCAGGATCATTCTTTCACTTTTGATCCATTCCGTCGGTTAGCGGTCCATGGGACCGCTAACCGACGGAATGGATCAAAAGTGAAAGAATGATCCTGGCTCCGTAC
>CAJXRJ010000309.1 GCA_913058555.1 uncultured bacterium | reverse complement strand
TCGTCGCTGTATCGCACGAGCTTCTCGGACACTTCGCGCCCGATGCCCGCTTGCGCCTCTTCCGTGCTGCCGCCGATGTGCGGGGTCAGCAGCGCGTTGTCGAGGCCCACCAGCGGCGCTTCGAAGAGCTGGCCCTTGGACTTCGGCTCCTCGGGGAACACGTCGACCGCGGCGCCGGCCAGGTGCCCGGACCGGAGGCTGGCCGCGAGCGCTTCAAGGTCCACCACGTTGCCGCGGGACGCGTTGAGCAGCACCGACCCTGGCCGCATGCGCGCGATCTCGGCCGCGCCGATCATGCGCACCGTCTCGGGCGTATCCGGGACGTGCAGGGTCACCACGTCGCTCTTCTCCAGCAGGTCGTTCAGCCCGCGGGCCGCCTCCGCGTTGCCGAGGTTGAGCTTGGCGTCGATGTCATGGAAGATCGCCCGCATGCCGAGCATCTCCGCCAGAACGCCCACCTGGCTCCCGATGTGCCCGTAGCCGACGATCCCGATGGTCTTGCCCCGGGCCTCGTGGCTGCCGATGGCGGATTTCTGCCACTCGCCGCGGTGGCACGCCATGTTCCGCTCCGGAATGCGCCGGAGGAGCAGGATCGCTTCAGCGATCACCAGCTCCGCCACGCTCCGGGTGTTGGAGTACGGGGCGTTGAAAACCGGCACGCCCCGGCGCCGGGCAGCCCCGAGGTCGACCTGGTCGGTGCCGATGCAAAAGCACCCCACCGCCACGAGCTTCTTCGCCTCGCCCAGCACCTCAGCGCTGAGCTGGGTCCGGGACCGAATACCAACGATATGGGCCCCCCGCACGGCCTCCACGAGCTCAGAGCCCGTCAGCGCGCCGCCGTGGCGCTCGATCTGCCCGTAGCCCGCATCGCGGAACGAATCGACGGCCGTGTCGCTGATGCCCTCGAAGAGCACGACGCGAATCTCAGAGCGCGGAAAAGAGGTCTCCTGCATGGGCCGGGAAGGATGCCCGAAGCGGCGGGCGAAGGGGTAGCCTCTTCGGGCATGTTGGAGGATTCGGAGACGAGCGAGCATCCCCGGAAGGGCGGCCTCTGGCCGAGGCGGGACGGTGCCCCAGAGGGGCGCGTCTCCAAGGCTGTGCAAATCCTCCAGGCCGCAGCCCTCGGCTGGTGCGCGGTGGCGCTCATCGGGCTGCCTATGACGTGGGTGAACGGGAGTCTCTTCCTCCTGGCGCTTTGTGTCTGGCTCGGAGACCCAACCAGGGCACGGTACCCGTCGGTGATGCTGGCCGCATTTGCGGCGGGCGCCGTCGGAGCCCTCTGGCGGCCGCTTCAGGGCGGCCCGGCATGGGAACGTCATCCGGAGATGGGCGAGATCACCGGCTATCTCCCCGTGTTCGCGACGATCGTGCTCACGGGTTATGGCGCCGCCAGGCCCCCTCGCAAGTTCTTCGGTGGACCGATGCTCCGCGCCTTGCTGAGGCGCGGACTCTTGGTGGCGCTCGCCGCAGCCGTTGGATTCCAGCTCACCGGGCTATGGCGCCTGGGGTCACGACTCGGTCTCGGGACGCCCGAGGACGAGCTCATGCTCAGCGCCGTGTCGGCGTGCCTCGTGGCCATCGGCGGAATCGCATTTGGTCGGCTCTTCACGCGCACGAGCGAGCTGCACGTCGCCGCGGCCCTGGGTGTTAGCTCCCTTGGCTCGTTCGCTGCCTTGGCCATCGTGGGCGGCATCAGCACACCACGCGGATTCCGAGCCCTTTGCGAGCGCTTTGGCTCAGACGCATCCCTCGCTGGCACCGCCATCGTCGATACCGCTGTGGCCAGCACCATTGGGGTGCTCCCGCTCATGGCGCTCGGCGCCGCGATTCACATGGCCCGGGACCGCGGCGCCCTCGCGGCGGTGATCCTCGGGCTATTCGTTGGCCAGTTGCAGGCGCTCCATTCCATTCCTTGGACGTTCGATTCCATTGCGGAAGCGACCCAAGCCCTCGGGAGCGCCGCCCTCCCGAAACAGGGGGCCGTCGCCGCTGGAGTGCTCTTGGCCGCGATGGCATTCGCTGCCCGTGGCCCCAAGAAGATGGCCGTCGCAGGACTGGCACTCGCCGCGCTGGGGGTCTTCGTTCCGGTCAGCTCGATCCCCATCCTCCAGCCTTGGAGTCGATTCCCGGTTCAGCCTGAGGCCGTCTTCGAAACGAGGCACGGACAGTTCACCATCCAATCCGATGGCGCCGGTCGTCTTCAAGTGTTGCTCGACCAGCGGCCGCTCCTGCCGGGCCCCGACGAAGAAGGCATGGACCGCGCCGCCATCGTCCATGTGTACGAGACCTGGCAGGCCTACCGCCTCCGCAAGGCCGACGAGGCGGGGCAACCGGCGGCCGCTATCGTTCCGCTCAGCGTCATGGCAATCGGCATCGTCTCTCCTGAGCGAGCAGCGGTTCTGGCTGAGCTCGGAATCACAGAACTCGACCGCGGAACCGTCTTCCCTGAGGTCGCGCCGCTCCTTGAACGGCGGCTCTTCGAGGCTGCAGGGCTGGCTCCCCACGGGATTCCGGCTGGTCGTCATGAGAGCCTCTATCCGCTGATGGCGGGGGAGCGCTGGGCCGCCGGGGCCGAGCTATGGATTCCATTGCTGCCAGGTGCGCTGTCGTCCTCCGATTGGTTCATTCGCCACGGACTGGAATCGGCCGACGATTTTGTCCTCAGCAGGTCCTGGGATCGCAAGGCATCCATCTTGGATGAAGACGCCCCAAGCTGGATCGACTTCGCGACCGACGGTCTGAGAGCCGTTGCGGCGAGGCCGAACTTCTGGATCAGTCCCCCATCGTTGATTTGGCCCTGGACCCCCTGGGCCGTTGAGCGTGGCGGCCCCACGGTCCTCGATTGGCTGCGGATCCGTCCCGACGAACGGTCGCGGGCCGGCCTCCGGCTGATGCTCTCGCGAATGTCCCCGCCCCAGGGCCGCGAACTCTTCCACCAGGGCTTTGTGGAGTTCGCCAAGATCCAACGTGTCGGCTCCCCCTTCGAGACCCCGGATGAGCGGGTGTTCTTGAATGAGCGAGCGCTGTCGCTCTGGCGGGAGTTCGCGATCGCGCAGGCGGAGCTCCTGGGCCACGAACGCTCGATGTTGGAGGGCGCCGCGGACGCCCTGCGCGCCCAGGGGGAGATCGAGTGGATCCAGGAGTTCCTCCAGCCCATCGCCGACGCCCACTCCCCTTGGCCCCGGCTCGAGGAGACGATTCAATGGGCCAGCGACCAGTCCCGGCCGGCAGGGCGCCTCGCCATCATCAGCATCATGCCCCGGCTGACCCAGCTCCTCGCCCAAGCCGAGGGGGCCACCATGGGCGTCATCACCGCAAGGGAAGCCCGAGAGGTCGATCCCGGCGACGGGGCGCCCCTGATCTTCACGGGGCTCACGGTCCGTGGCACGGACCTTGCGACGGGGACGCCCGAGGAGGTCCAGGTCTGGTTCCCCGGCGGTATCGTGGACGAGGACACCGGCTCCTTCACCGCGGATGGACCCAAACGCCACGGGACCCGGATCGGCCGCGGGGCCATCGTGTTCCATCGCCACTCGGACGACATGGGCGGAGGGCTCGCGGGCGACGTACTCGTGGGCGGCGCGGCTGGCCTCCTGAACACATTCAGTACTAGCGACAAGCGCACCCTCGTGCTCGGAAAGGGACAGGACGGTCCTTCCAGCGGGAACATCTCCGCCGAGGAGCTACGATCCCGCTTCCGAGCCCTCTCTGGATCCCCTCCGAACCCGCCGCGCTGACTCCGCCGCGACCCACCTTGACCACCACGGCCAGCTCCCCCGCCGACCTTCCCGGCGGGACTCCCACCGATAGCGCCCCCCCCGTGCGCGGCATCGTCTCCCTCGCCGTTTGCCTCCTGCTGGCGGTGATCACCAGCGTGCTCTACGGGAGCGCGCTCCACGGCGAGTTCGTGTACGACGACCTGACCCTCGTGGAGCAGTCGCCCGCGACCCAGTCCATGGGCGCCGCCGTCGACTACACGATGGAGCCCCTCTACGCGTTCGCAAATCCGGGCGCCGAAGTGCAGCGCGGGCTCTGGCGCCCGCTGACGATCCTGACCCTCGCGGCGGGGCGTGGGGTATCGGAGATGTTCCAGGGCGACCTTCCGACCGCGTCCGACAAGGCCTTCGGATTCCACCTGATCTCCCTTCTGCTGCACATCGCGGCGAGCTGGCTGGTCTACCGCCTGAGCGTCCGGCTCCTCCGCAGCCGCAGCTCCCTCCCCCCCGTCCGCGCCGAATGGGCGGGCGCCATCGTGGGCCTGCTCTTCGCCATCCACCCCACGCAGGTGGAGTCCGTGGCGTGGATCTCGGCGGTCAACGATCCTCTGTGGGCCAGCCTTGGGTTGGCGGCGCTCCTTCGCTACGAGACCGCGGCGGCCAAGGGCAAGGCGTCCTTCGTGGCACCGGTGCTCTTCTTCTTGGCCCTCACCGCCAAGGAGCACGCGATCGTGATCGCCCCCTTGATGCTGCTCCTCGACCTATCGGCACGCCGCCGCCCGCGCCTCGCCGCGTTGGCAGGCCTCGCGCTGCCCCTGGCAGCTTGGTACGGCGTGCGCGTGCGCGTCTTCGGCGACATCGACGGAGGCATCTTCCGCGCCGCGGGCGACTTCGGCCTCTCCACGGCCCGCGCCATGACCCTGCGCCTCGAGCTCCTCGGCGGCTTCTTCAAAGCCGCCGTCTGGCCCGACGCCCCCGCCGTCTTCCGGCCCCTGCGCCCGGTCCTTCCGGAGGGCTCCAGCGTGGTGCTCCAGGCATCCCTCTGGAGCGCAGCACTCCTCGGCCTCATTGCCGTCAGCCTACGCCTTGGCCGGCGCGCCGCGGTCCTGGGCGGCCTCGCGTTCCTCGTGATCGTGTTGCCGTTCCTCGTCACCCCCGAAACCGCGGGACGATTCCCGCTGTCCGATCGCTACGTCTACTTGGGCGTTGGATTCGTGATGTTGGCCGCCGCCGCGGTCCTGGCCCGGTTTCGCTCGCCCCTGCCGCTGATCGGCGCCGCCGCCGTGGCTGCCCCCTGCTTTGCGGTCGTCTCCGTAAGGCACATTCCCACCTTCGAAACCGACATCGCCTTCTATGAGGCGGCCATCGAAGACGCCCCGGGAAGCGCCAACGTTCGGTGGGGCGCGGGTGGCGCCTACGCGCGGAAGTACCGGGATTCCGAGAACGTGGACGCGCTCATGCGTTCCTACATCGAGTACCTCGAATCCTTGCGGTGCGGCTTCAGCTACAAGAACGAAGAGTTTGCGAGCGATCCGAGCCTGAGCCTTCACGAGCGCATGGGCCGGCTCGAAGCGATGGTCAACGATCCGAGGCCCGAATCGCGGGCACTGGACCCTTCCGAGGACTGGAGCCTGGACGACCGCCTGCAAGCGACCATCGGCCAGATCCGCTCGCTGCTGTGGCTTGCGAAACTGTCGAAGGAACGGGACCTCGAGTACCCACTTCAGATCGCCACGCAAGCGCGCACCCTTTGGGCCAAGATGCCCGAGGTTGCGGCTCAGCTCCCCGACCTTGACTACGCCATTGCCCAGGCCATGCGTGCCCAAGGGGATTTCAAGGGCGCCCGCAAAGCCCTGGGCCAGGCCATCGTCGGCCGTCCGAGTAGCGCGGACTTCAAACGTGAGATGGCCGACATCCTCGCGGCACTGGGGGACGCGGAGGGCGCGCGCCTCACGATGCAGGAGGCCCTGCTCCTGGATCCGGTCAACGTCAAGCTCTTGGTGACCCATGCGAACTACTGCATTGCCGCCAAGCGTTTCGAACTCGCCTCCACGTCCATCAAGGAAGCGATGCAACTGAGCGCGGGCAAGGACAAGGACGTCCTCATCACCCGGGCCGAACTTGCGCGGACCCAGGGCCGTTTGGGCGACGCGATGGCCTGGCTCGACAGGGCCCTCGCCCTCGACAAGGAATACGGCTACACCCACAAGGCCCGGGGCCAGGTGTTCCTCCAAATGAACGACTTTGGAAACGCCGTCACGAGCTTCAGTGAGGCCGCACGCATCCTGACCGAAGACTTCGACGTTCACTACCAGCTCGCCGCCATCCAACTCGCGGACCGGCCGGGCCCAGGCGCGTCCCAGGCCGTGACCGACGACTGGAAGCTGCGTGTGCAGGGCGTCTTGATCCGCGCTTACCTCCTGGCGCCGCCCACCGGTAATCAACAGCTCCTCCTGCAGCAGCAGCTCGACCAGCTCGTGGGCGGCAGCCCCGATGCGGCCTTCAACCTCGCGCTCGCCCTCAAGAAGCAGAAGCGCGACACCCTGGCCCTCTTTTGGCTCCAGCGGGTCACCGAGCTCGGGGGCAACTGGCCCAAGGAGAAGCAGAGGACCAACCTTTGCTACGCCTTCACGGAAGTGGGGACGACCTTCCTCAATCTCCGGCGGGACGAGGACGCTGAGGCGGCCTTCAAGGAAGCGGTGGCGCTCAACCCCGACCACTTCCGGGCGCAGTTTGAGCTGGGGACCCTGATCATCAAACTCGCCAATCAAGGCAAACGACCGTTCGAGGACGCCCGCGTGCCCCTGGAGCGGGCCCGGGACCTCTTCGAAGGGGCCTCCGTCACGGAGGAGATGCGCAAGGTTGTCTGGGCGACCATCCAAGGGGGCCTTGCGACCATCGAGTCCCAAAACAGCGCGGGTCCGGCGCCGGCGCCGGTGCCGCCAGGCTCTGGGGCCATCTCGGGTCCCGACCCCGGGCCCAAAACAGGGCCCAAATCAGGGTCCGGCGGCTAGTCGAAAGCAGCCTTTACGCCGCGGGTGCCGATCCTCGGATATCCTGCGGCTATGCGACTCACTCTCCAAGCCAGCGCTCTCGCGCTCCTGGCGGCACCCGCCCTTGCACAAGGCTCCGACACCTGTGCGACAGCCCCCGCCATCATGGGCTCCGGCCCCTTCCTATTCGACTGCACGACTGCGACCACCGACGGCGCCAACGATCCGACTTGCCTCTTTTTCGGCAACGATCAGATCTTCAACGACGTTTGGTTCAGCTGGACCGCCGCCGACACGGGCCCCCACACCGTTTCGGCCTGCGGCATCACCATCGGTGACTCCCGCATCGCTATCTACGAAGGCGGCTGCGGAACGGCCGTCACGAGCTGCGACGACGACGGATGCCCCGCCGGCTCGCTCATCTCCGAAGTCACCTTCAGCGCCGTCGACGGCCAGGCGTACCTGATCCGCGTCGGCAACTACGGCGACACGCCGGCGAACCCGGCCATGGGCGACTTCACGGTTTCCTTTACGCCTCCGGCTCAGAACCCCGCCAACGGCAACTACTACGCGGTCGTCGCCACGAACCTCTCGTGGTCGGGCGCCAACGCTGAGGCCCAAGGCACGCTCTTCCAGGGCGTCCCCGGACACCTCGCGACCTTCACCAGCCAGGCCGAGATCGATTGGGCCCTCGCGAACCTCAACGTCCAGCGCCCCTGGATCGGTCTCTCCCAGAACCTCAACTCCCCGAACTACTCCGAGCCCGCCGGCGGCTTCGAGTGGGTCACCGGCGAGCCGTTCGCGTTTGACAACTGGTCGCCGGGCGAGCCCAGCAACAACAACCAGGGACAGTCGGAAGAGTTCGTTGAGATGTTCGGCAACGGCGCGTGGAACGACGCCACCGAGGTTCACGGTCCCACGAACCAGTACATCATCGAGTGGGAAGGCAACGGTTCGATCGGCATGAACTACTGCACTGCCAACCCGAACTCGACGGGCTCGATTGGCGTGATGTCCGGCTCCGGATCCGCTGTCGCGGCTGCGAACGACTTCACGGTGACGGCCTCGGATCTTCCCCCGAACCAGTTCGGTATCTTCGTGGCTTCCCTCGATCAGGGCTTCGTCCCGAACGCCGGTGGCACGAGCAACGGCAACATCTGCCTCGGCGGCATCATCGGTCGCTTCTTCCAGCAGAACCAGATCCTGAGCTCCGGCGCCATGGGCGAGTTCTCGCTCCAGGTCCCGCTCACCGTGATCCCACAAGGCAACGGCTCCGTCGCTGTCATGTCCGGCGAGACCTGGAATTTCCAGGCCTGGCACCGCGACAACGTCGGTCAAGGCTCCAACTTCACGGACGGCTTGGAAGTGACGTTCCAGTAGGGACCGTCCCGCGAGCGAACCGCCGCTGACAGGGGGGGCGTTCGGGGGGAATGGTGCACCAAGCAAAGGAGAGTTGAGCGCCTTTCGGCGCTCAACTCTCCTTTGCTTGGTGCACCATTTGTGTCGCGCCCGGTGCTGTGATTCAGACTTGGCGTTGCCCAGCGCCGGAGGCGCTGATGTGTCGCTATGGCTAGCCGCGGCTGACGCCTTCGGCGTATCAGCGCGGCGAGCGTGCCGGGAACGACTCCGGGGGGAGGGACTTAAGACGGTGGCGCGCATGGGGCAACGCCCAGCGCCGGAGGCGCTGTTGTGTCGCTATGGCTAGCCG
>CAJXRJ010000308.1 GCA_913058555.1 uncultured bacterium | reverse complement strand
CGAGATCATGCCTAGTCTCGTGGGCTCGGAGATGTGTATAAGAGACAGGGGCATCCCTGGTTCCCTGGGACGCTTTGCGATGCTCCAGTGCTACGACCAGGTCCGGCCCGAGCGGCTCCCCGAGGGCCTTCGCAACGAGAACCCGCGGGAGACCTGGAGGCAGGTCGACGGACGGTGGACCCAAGAGTCAATCGGCTGAGTGCTGCCAGGCTCCGCCCCGCGCAGCACCCATTGAGCACTGCGCAGCGCCCCCTTTGAAACGACGTGAAGATCTCCACCTACATCGAGCAGGACCTGGAAGCCCGCATCCTTGCGGGCGCCAGCCTGCCGGAGAAACTCACGCTCGGGGGCATCGCAAGCTCGTATGGGGTCAGCGCGACGCCGGTGCGCCGCGCCATCGATGCACTGATCGAGAAGGACCTGGTCCAAAAGCACACCAACGGTCGGCTCGAAGCCCGGCGCCCGAAGGGCTCCAAGGCATCGCGCAAGACCCGCAAACTGGCGGCGCCGGGCCAACTGCTCTCGAACGAGGCCCTTGAGCACCGGGTCGCCGAAGAGCTCGTGCGGGTCGGCCTTTCGGGCCGCGATGAGTTCATCCGCGAGGAGTCCTTGGCGGAACGCTTGGACGTGGGCCGCACCCGCGTCCGGGAGATCCTCAGCCGACTCGCCGGGGGCGGCTTGCTCGAGCACATGCCCAGGCGCGGCTGGCAAGTTCCAGCCTTTCGCATGGGCGATATGGAGGCCTACATCGACGTGCGAGAGACCCTCGAAGTCAAAGCACTGCACCTGGCACGGCCACGCATCGACCAAGGGGACATCGAGCGCATGCTTGCGGGCAACACGCCGAAGGCCGCGCGCACGTCGCGAATCGACAACGACCTGCACGGGTACTTCATCGCGCGCTCAGAGAACCGCTACATCGCGTCGTTCTTCGAGGCCAACGGCCATTTCTATCGCGCCCTTTTCGACTACGCGACGCTGAGCAGCCGCGCCGTCGCGTCCATGGCGGAACAACACGTCCTGATCCTCGAGAACGTCAAGGCCCGGCGCTGGGCCCGAGCCCGCGAGGCCCTCGCTCACCACATCCGCGCCCAGAAGCCGGTCATGGAGTCCATGATCGCGGCGCACCAAAGCTGAATCCTGCAGCCGTCCCCTGCTGCATCGCCTGCCCGTCGTACCGCCCGAGCGGACCGCGCACACCACCTCCCATGAACCTATCCATCTTCCGTGGCTGCATGCCGGCCCTCATGACCCCCTGCGGGATCGACCGTTCCCCGGACTTCGGCGCACTGGTAGCCAAAGGCAAAGAGCTCATCGAAGCCGGAATGTCGGCGGTGGTCTACTGCGGGTCCATGGGCGACTGGCCTTTGCTCACCGACGCACAGCGGCAAGAGGGCGTCGCCGCCTTGACCGCCGCGGGCGTCCCCACCGTTGTGGGCACCGGCGCCGTCAACACGAAGGCCGCCGTATCCCACGCCGCCCATGCGGCCGAGGTCGGTGCGGCAGGGCTCATGGTGATCCCGCGTGTGCTTTCACGGGGCACATCGGCGGCCGCCCAAGGGCACCACTTCGACGCGGTCCTCGGCGCGGCCCCGGACCTACCCTCGGTGATCTACAACAGCCCCTACTACGGCTTCGAGACCCGTGCCCAACTGTTCTTTGACCTGCGCGAACGCCACAAGAACCTGATCGGTTTCAAGGAGTTCGGCGGCGCCGACTCGCTCAGTTACGCAGCGGAGCACATCACGAGCTCCACGGCCGATCTCACGCTCATGGTCGGCGTGGACACCCAGGTCTTCCACGGCTACGTGAACTGCGGGGCCACCGGCGCCATCACCGGCATCGGCAACGCCCTGCCCCGTGAAGCCCTGCGCCTAGTGGAGCTTTGCACCGCCGCCGCCGCGGGTGATCCGGTGGCGCGCCGTTACGCCGCTGAACTCGACGCGGCCCTGAAAGTGCTCTCCACCTTCGACGAAGGTCCTGATCTAGTCCTCTACTACAAGCACCTCATGGTGCTCACGGGGGACGAGCACTACGCAATGCACTTCAACGCGGAAGATGCACTGACCCCGAGCCAGAAGAAGTACATCGAGCAACAGTTCGCACTCTTCCGCACTTGGTGGGAGCAGTGGCCCGGGCGCAAGTCCAGCCCAGGGGCCATGGCTGGGGCTGGGGCCTGAACGCCGGCTAGGCGGCGAAGCGCACCGTGATCTCGAATCGGTGCGCGTCGCCGCTCTGCCCCGTGCCTATCGACACCTCGGCGCCGATCGCCTCCGCAGCCTTCGCCACGAGAGCGAGTCCGAGGCCCGCGTGTTTGCCTTCCCCCGTTCGCGCCGAGTCTGCGCGCCAAAACGGCTCGAACGCGGCCGTTTCGATGCCTAGGGGGAGGGCTTCGCACTCGTTGGTCACCTTGGCGCAAACGGCCCCATCTTCGCCCGTGTGGACCGACGCGGTGATCGCCGTCCCCGAATTGGCGTAGGCCGCCGCGTTGCGGGCGATGTTGGACAGGATTCGCTCCACGAGGGCCGGACTCGCAGTGGCAACGTTGAGCGAGCGTTCGCCGACGTCGTGAACGAGGGTCATGCGCCGATCTTCGAGCTCTCCCTGTACGGAATCAAACGCCCGGCTCATCTCCAACGCGATATCCACCGGAGCGGCGGCGTCCATGGCATCCTCGCCCCGTGAGAGCGCCAAGAGAGCCTCTACCATGCTCTGCATCGACTCCGTCACCTCCAAGCACTGCTCAGCGGCGTCGCGATGCTCCTCCAACGATCTCTGCCTGCGCAAGACGACCTCGAGGACCGCACGGAGTCCCGCCAGGGGCGTCCGAAGCTCATGGGCCGCGTCCGCCGTGAAGCGGCGTTCCCTCTCGAAGGCGCTGTTCAGCCGCTCACGGGTGGAATCGAGTGCCGTCACGATCGGGGTCAGCTCGCGGGCGGCGTCGGGCAATTCGATGGGATCGGAGAGAGTGGACGCGTCGAGTTCGGCCACCCTGCGGCTCAATTCCCCAAGGGGCAGGAGGCTGCGACGGATCACGAGCAGAAGGCCAAGGCAACTGACGAGGATCGCACCTGCTCCCGTCGCCAATAGCGTTCCCTTCAGGCTGGTGAGCGTCGCCAGCTCGTCGGCGGTGGAGGCGGCGACGAACACATCGAAGCGCTCGTTAGGCGAAAAGCCGCCGGGCAGGGGCCGTCCCCCCCGCTCCCGAGGGGGCCCACGGCGGAGTCCTTCCCTTCCTTCCTGGGGCCTGCCTGGATCGTTCCGCGGTGGCCCGCCGCGATCCCGCTGCATGTTGTCCGCGGGCGTAAAGCAATACCCGGCGACACGGAAGGGCACGCCATCGGCCCCGGTGGTTTCGTAGACCACCGGCTCGGTTTCGCGCTGGGCGCCCACGTCGATCGCCGGCAGGGCCTCCCCAGGGAAGCCGTCGCTCATCGCCTTCGCCGTCTCCATGCCCGGACGCCGGACGAGCCATCGGTAGCTCCCCGGTGACGCGGTGAAGAAGGTGCTTACCTCGCCGCCCGCCCGGGGCGGCCTGTTCGACTCGGCGGCCGCGCGGTGGGAATTGCTCTGCAGGACCGCACGCAACTCATCGGTTCCCGCCTCTGCGAGCTGGGCATCGACGATCCGATACACCGAGATGCCCGCCACGCAGATGGCCAGCGCCGTCGCGGTCAAGCATCCAATCACCAGCCGCAGGCGGATGCTCGTGGTGCCCGCGCGCGCCTTGATCGCCGGGGCCCTGATCGCCGGGTCCCTAATCGCCAGGGCGGTGGGCGGCGGCTGAGATCCGGAAGCCATCATTCGTCCTCTTCGTCCGCGGGCATGTCCGGCCGTTCCTCAAGGATGAAGCCTTGACCCCGCTTCGTGTGAAGGAGCCGCGCTTCCCCGCGCGCCTCCAACTTCTTGCGGAGGTAGCCAACGTAGACGTCCACCACGTTCGAACTCGCGGACTCCTGGTCCCCGTAGAGGCTCGAATGCAGCTCATCACGGGTGACGAGCTCGCCTGCGCGAAACACCAGGACCTCAAGCAACGCGTACTCGCGGGCCGTCAGCTCAACCTCGTCGCCGGCCATCAACACGCGATGCTCCGTGGCGCGCACCTCGAGGGGCCCCACGGTGATGACCGGGGACTTGCGCTCGTACTTGCGCCGCAGGAGGGCGTGCGCCCTCGCGATCAACTCCTCGATGGCGAACGGCTTCGTGAGGTAATCGTCGGCTCCCCCGTTGAGCGCCGCCACCCGGTCGCTGACCTGGTCCCGGGCCGTAACGACAAGAACGTGGGCGCCGTTCCCCTCCGCCCGCATGCGCTGCAGCACCTGAATACCGTCAAGGCCCGGCAGCATGATGTCGAGCACGACGAGATCGAAGCCGCCCTCCCTGACCTTCTCCAGGGCCGTGTTTCCGTCGGCCGCAATGTCCACGGCCCATCCTTCGTCTCGCAAGGCGGTTACAACGGCGCCACGCACGGGGCCGAAGTCTTCTACGACAAGGATCTTCATCGATGAAGATTATCGGCGGAGGCAGGCCCCAGAGGCGGCGCCTCTCATAGCTCTCTCAGAATTCTGACGAGCCCCTAGTTCCAGACCTCTGCGGGACCGGTGAGCCATGCCTCTTCGGGAAGGAAGGCTCGCATGGGATCGAGGCACTGGGGGCAGCCCAGGGCCGCATGCCCACGACGGCCATGGGCGAGGGTCTTGGCTCCCTCCGGATCGGTGAACTGCCGCCGCACCCAGTTTTCCCGTTCCCGCGGCGTCATCCCACGTAGGTCGCCGAAGGGCTTGGCTGCAGCGTCCGATGGGCCGAGCTCAGAAGGCCCAAACTCAGAAGGCCCAGCACCGGACGGCCCAGCACCTGACGACATCGAGGCGAACGGCGCGTTCCAATGAATCGTCTCCCCCTCCCCACGGGGGCCGCAGGAACACAGAGTCAGGATGAGCAGCAACCGAAGCGCCATGGCCCCAGTGTATTCGGCCGCAACGGCATGCGAAACCGCCCCGGCGGACTCCGCCCCAGAGCCCCGGGGGGCGAGCCGCGCCCAAGGGGGCCGCTGCGTCCCAGCGATCAGCTGTCCACGAGCTGCTCGATGAGAGCCTCAAAGGCAGAGAGGCTCTTCATCAAAGTGACGCCCTCGGGCAACTCCTCGCAGTAGCCGGCGCCGCCGCCGACCACGAGGGCCACCGATTCCGGCAGGCTGCCGCGCAGCTCGGCCAGATGCGACTCCGTCACGGGGCAGGCGTCCGCCGTGGTCAGGTGGATCCCGACCATGTCCGCATGGGCCAGGGTCGCTGAGCGAACGATCGACTCTGCGGTAGCATCCCCACCCATCACGATGCATCTCGCCCCGGCCAACTCCGCCACGTAAGCGACCATCTGGAGGGGCAGCTCGTGACGCTCACCGGGGAGACCCGCCAGCACGACGGTCACACGGGACTTGACGTGCTTCGATTCCAAAGAGCTCTGCATCCTCGCCTTGAGCTGATGGAGGAGCGATTGAATGGTCGCCGTCGCCATGTGCTCCTGGGGGACCTTGAGCTCTCCCGTGGACCATCGCCGGCCAATCTCCACAAGCAACGGGCCAAGGTCCTGCTCCACGAACGCACACGCCTCGCGGGTGCAACCGATCTCCAGGAGCTGATCGAGGAGCCCGTCGGCGTCGTACGACTCGATGAAGCGCATGGCGCGCTCCGTATCTAGCTCGGTCACCTCAGCCCGCCGACGGGATCCGAAGCTCGCCTGGGCCGCTCGCATCTCAAGTTCGCCCAGGGAGAGGTCCATGAGATCGCGGGGGTCGGCGCCGCGTGCCACGAGGTCGGACACCATTCGCAGGCGCGCCACGTCCGTATCCCGGTGGCGCCAGTGACCTGATGTGGGCCGCTCCGGAAGTTCCGGACCAAAACGGCGCTGCCAAACAGGGGGCGATGGCCCGGGACCGGCTTGGTCTGCGGCCAGGTCCTCCTCGGCCATGGTCCGAATCGAGAAACGACGCCGGTTCGGGTCCTTCTGGTCGTCGAGGTGTTCTGTCATGGCGGAGCGCAGCAAGCGTTACGGCCCTCATCGGCGGCGCTCTCGGCGGATCCGAAGATGGATCGGCAGAAACCGTCGCGGCCCCGGAACGGGTTTCCCACCCATTAGGGACATCGAAGGGACGCGTGCCCTTAGCGCAGGTGGCTCGCCATCAATTCGAGACCTTCGAGGGTCAGGGGAACCATCCGATTCCCCATCAAATGGCGCACCATCGAGATCGATCGCGTCCCGCCCCAGAACTCCTGCGGCACGGGGTTCACCCAGCTCGCCCGCTCGAAGTGACCCAGCAGGCGCTGCATCCAAATGGCGCCGGCCTCTTCGTTCCAGTGCTCGACGCTGCCCCCAGGCTCGGAGATCTCGTAGGGGCTCATGCTCGCGTCGCCCACCATGACCACGCGGTAGTCCCCCTTGAACGTCCTCAACAGCTCCGACGTGGAGTAGACCCCTTCGCGGAACGGCGCGTTGCGCTTCCAAACGCGGTCATAGACGCAGTTGTGAAAGTAGAACGTCTCGAGGTTCTTGAACTCTGACGAGGCCGCCGAGAAGAGCTGCTCCACAAGGCCGACGTGGTCGTCCATCGACCCACCCACATCCAAGAGCAGCAGCACCTTGATGCGATTGCGCCGTTCGGGTCGCTCGACGATCTCAAGGAATCCCGCGTTGCGAGCCGTGCCGCGGATGGTTCCGTCCAGGTCGAGCTCGTCCCTCGCCCCTTCGCGCGTGAAGCGTCGCAGCCGCCTGAGCGCCATCTTCATTTGCCGCGTGCCCATCTCGACGCCGCCGTCAAAGTCCCGGAACTCGCGCCGGTCCCAAACCTTCGCTGCGCGCCTGTGGCGCGAGCCGTCCTGCCCGATCCGAATACCCGAGGGATGATAGCCGTAGGCCCCAAAGGGCGACGTGCCCCCGGTCCCCACCCACTTCGAGCCACCCTCGTGGCGACCCTCTTGTTCTTTGAGCCGCTCCTTGAGCCGCTCCATCAGTTCGCGGAAGCCGCCCATCTCCTGGATGGCCGCCTTCTCCTCCTCTGTGAAGAACCGCTCGGCGCCTTTATCGAGCCAGTCCTCGGGCACGAGACTGAACGGGTCCTCAATGGCCGCCATTCGCTCGAACCAGGCGGAGAACACCCGATCGAAACGATCGATGTAACGCTCGTCCTTCGCCAGGGACGCCCGCGCGAGGTAGTAGAACTTTGTCAGGTCGTACTCAGCAACGCCGGCCTCCACCGCCCGGAGGAAGGCGAAGTACTCGAAGAACGTCACGGGCACCCCGCCCGCGCGCAGGTCCTGGAAGAGCTGCAGGAACATCCCTAGCGACCCTGTCCACGACCATGGGAACTCGGTCCACGACCATGGGAATCCTGTCCCCACCCGCGCGAACCCAGCCACTGGGCCAAGCGGTCCATGTCCTGCTCGTTTTTCACGATCGACCCCATGAAAGGCGGCACCTCACTCTTCGACGCGCGCTCCGCCAGCATCTCCGGGGTCACGTGCTCGATGACGAGCAGCCGAAGCCAATCCAGGAGCTCCGACGTCGAAGGGCGCTTCTTGAGGCCTGGCACGTCGCGGATGCCAAAGAACATGCCAAGGGCCTCGTTCAAGAGGTCCTTGTGCAGCTCGGGGAAGTGAGCCTTGACGATCGACGCCATCGTCGCCCCGTCAGGGAACTGGATGTAGTGGAAGAAACACCGGCGCAGGAACGCATCCGGAAGCTCCTTCTCGTTGTTCGACGTGATGATGACGATCGGGCGCTTGGTGGCTTTGACGGTGGTCTGCGTCTCGTAGACGTAGAACTCCATGCGGTCGAGCTCCTGTAGGAGATCGTTCGGGAACTCGATGTCCGCCTTGTCGATCTCATCGATCAGGAGCACGGCTCCCCCCTCGGTCTCGAAGGCCTCCCAGAGCTTGCCCTTCAGGATGTAGTTCCCGATGTCATGGACCTTGTCCGAGCCGAGCTGGGAGTCCCGGAGCCGCGCCACGGCGTCGTACTCGTAGAGCCCCTGGTTCGCCTTGGTGGTGGACTTCACGTTCCAGGTCAATAGCGGCAGGCCCACGGAGGCCGCCACCTCCTGGGCCAGGACGGTCTTCCCCGTGCCCGGCTCGCCCTTGATGAGGAGCGGCCGTTCCAGGGTGACCGCGGCGTTGACGGCCACGGCTAGATCCTCAGTGGCAATGTAGCGGTCGGTGCTCTCGAAGCGCGTGTTCATGGGGCCCACGGTAGCGGGATCGCCCCGCCATTGTCGCGCCGCGATACACGGTCCCGCCCGAGACCCGATTCCCTCCACTCGGCGGACCGAGGAGGTCGATCGCATTCCCAGGAGCGAGCTGTGTGCCCTTCGCGCTCCCCACCACAATATGCCCCCCCATGCCCTGATCTGTCTCTTATACACATCTCCGAGCCCACGAGACTAG
>CAJXRJ010000307.1 GCA_913058555.1 uncultured bacterium | reverse complement strand
TCTACACACTGCATATCGTCGGCAGCGTCAGATGTGTATAAGAGACAGAAGTAACGGCAGACATGGCCATCAAGGCGGCCATGACTGGCCACTTGGTCCTTGCGACCCTGCACACCACCAACGCCCTGGGCGCCATTCCGCGTCTCGTGGACCTCGGTGTGCCGGCCTACTTGCTCGAAGAGACTCTCCTCGCGGTCATGAGCCAGCGGCTCGTTCGCCGGCTTTGCGAGCGTTGCTCGGTGCCCCTCACCCCTGAGAACGAGGAGTACGAGATGACCGCCAGGTGGTTGCAGAATGACATCGGGAGCGCCCGCGCTTCCGCGGGCTGCGGCTCGTGCGATGGGAGCGGGTACTCCGGCCGCTTGGCGATCGCTGAGGTGTTCTTGCCCGATGACGAGACGCGCCCGTTCATTCGGCTGGCTGGCGGCGGTGTGGCGGGGCCCCGGGTCGGCCTCGAGGGCGGACCCACGACCCTCGAAGAGGCGGCGATTGCCCAGGGGTTCGAAGAACTCGGCGTGGACGCCGCAAAGAAGGTTCGACGCGGCGCGACCACCATGTCAGAGATCTTGAGGGTACACCGCCTGGAAGGACCCGACGAATCGGACGACGACGCGGACGGGGCTTCGCCATCGGAGCCCCATGGTGAATCAGATCAGGCTGAGGAACGCGCCGCATGAGCACCGCTGTCTCCCCGAAGCTCTGGCGCTACGAGGCCATTGGCCCGAAGGGACCAGTTCAAGGTCAAGCCGAGGCCCAGACCGAGGTGGCCCTCGATCAATCGCTCGCGCGGGAGGGGATCACTCTCCTGCGCGCGAAGTCGATTCCGAAGCGCTCGAACCGAGAGCTTCACAAGATGAGCGGCCCTGACCTGGTCACGTTCACCACCCAGCTCGCGACCGTACTGGGGGCGGGCGTGCCCATCGTGGAGGGCATGCGCGACCTGGGCTTGCGTATGCGATCGGAGTCGTCGCGCCATGTCGTGGCGACCGTCGTCAAGGAGCTCGAATCGGGAGCATCGCTTTCCGGCGCCCTAGCGTCGCGGCCGAAGTCGTTCCCGGCTATCTATCGCTCGTCCGTGCAAGCTGGCGAGCTGTCGGGCTCCATGCCGGAGGTCCTTCAGCGACTTGCGGAGCACATGGAGTGGACCCGCTCGATTCGCCAAACGACGGTCCAGGCCCTTGTCTACCCGGCCATCCTCGGGGGGGCGATCTGCTTGCTCGTGGTCACCCTCGTGACTTTCCTCGTACCGCGCATCGTGAAGATGTTCCCAGGTGGCGTCGACGCGCTGCCCTGGCAGACGCGCCAGGTGTTGCAGGTCTCCGACGCGCTGACGGGCAACTGGAAGATGATCATCGCGGGGCTCGTGGTGGTTGGCTTCGGACTCTATTCCTTCCTTCGCACGCCCAAGGGGCGACTGTGCGGTAGCGGCTTCTTGCTTGCGATTCCTCGCGTGGGCGAGATGCTGCGCATGTTCGCGACCGCGAAGTTTGCCGCCACGGCGGGCACGCTGCAGAACGCTGGCTGCCAGGTGAACGACGTGATCGGACTCGGCGGAGCCGCCTGCGGCAACGCCAAGATGGCCGAGGCCTTTGCGTCCGCGGATCGTCGCATCAGGCAGGGGGCCTCGATCTCCGAGGCCTTCTCCAAGGAACGTCTCATGGACCCCCTTCTGATCCAAATGGTGGCGGTCGGAGAGCAAGCCGGTGACCTCGGTGGCTGCCTCGACAAGCTGGGGGAGCACTACGACCGAGAACTTCCGCGGATCGTCAAGTGGATGCTCTCCTTCCTTGAGCCCGCCCTTTTGGTGATCGGTGGACTGATCGTCGCATACACGCTCTTCGCGGCGTTCCTCCCGCTCCTCGATATGTACGACAAGCTGTAATGAGAATTCGAGTGCACCATCACCGCCGGAGGTCCGCCGCCGGCTTCACCCTTGTCGAGATGATCATCGTCATGGTCATCATCACCATCCTCGCCGGGGTCGCGGTTCCCGTGGCCGGTCAGGCCATCAATCGGGAAGCCCAGAAGGCCACCGAGGCGGAGCTCAAGGGCTTCGACGAGGCTGTCCGGCAGTACTTCTCGGACACGGGGGCCCTGCCGGTGGGTGCCTCGGCCCTGACCACCGACAATGCCGTTCCCGGCTGGTCCGGACCGTACATGAGTGGTGCCATCCAGGATTCTGCGTCTGCGGACTTCGATCAGGATGGCTGGGGCGTTGCCTACACCCAGACCATCGTGGGGGACGTTTGGTCGCTGCGGAGCGGCGGCCGAGACCGGACGATGAACACCGCCGACGACGTGGTTCTCACCGTGGACATCACGCCCCAGCGCCGCGAGATCACGATGGAGAGGCTCCAGGTCATCAACCTGGCCATTCGTCTTTACAACGAGGACTGGCAGTCCCCGCCGCCGCCCGCCGTCGCGGACCCCCTCTCGACCTCGTGGCCCACGGCCTTCACCCAGCTCGTGAGCCGAGGCTACCTGCCAAACTCCCCCCAGTACCTCACCGATGGGTGGGGGGCCGACTTCCAGCGGGTGGGCGTCAGCGGACCCGTGGTCGCGGTGTCCTCCCCAAACCTCGGTACCTAAAGAAGCGCGCCCGCGGTGGACCGAACCGGTCCGCCGGATCGTACCCTAGTCCCCGCCATGGCTATCGACTTCGAACAGGAGTACGGCGTCAACGCCGGCTACGTCCAAGAACTCTTTGACGACTGGAAATCCGACCCCGATCAGGTGGAGGAGAGCTGGCGCAAGATCTTTGAGCGCGCCGGTTCCGGGGGGGCCTCCGGGACCACCCGCTCTGGATCCGACTCCGGGACAGGATCCGGATTTGGCTCGGGGATCGCTCAGGCGGCATCCAAGCCCCGGGCCGCCCAGGCACCCGCGGGATTCGACCCCGACTCGGACCCGGAGCTCGAGCAGCTCAGGGGCGTCGCAGGCAAGATCGCCGTGAACATGGAGGCCAGCCTCGAGCTGCCCGTGGCTACGTCGGTACGGACCCTGTCGGCGAAGATCCTCGGGGAGAACCGAACGGTCATCAACGAGCACATGCTCGTTCGCGCCTTCGGCAAGTCCAGCTACACCCATATCGTCGCCTTTGCCCTCGCCAGGGCCCTCGGTGAGCTTCCCAGCGTGCAAGCCTCGTACGTAGAGGTTGGCGACAAGCGCTACCGCCGCACCCCCGAGCACGTCAACCTTGGTATCGCCATCGACGTGGAGGGTCCCAAGGGGCGCATGCTCGTGGTTCCGAGCATCAAGAAGGCCGAGACGCTCAGTTTCGACCAGTTCTACGGCGCGTTCCAGGACATCGTCGCCCGGGGGCGGTTGGGCAAGCTGACCACCGAGGACTTCTCGAACACCACCTGCACCCTGACCAACCCCGGCGGGTTCGGCACGGTGATGAGCGTGCCGCGGCTCATGCCCGGCCAAGGCGTCATCGTGGCGACGGGCTCCATTGGGGTTCCGCCCGAGCTGGGGGGCATGAGCAAGGCCGCCCTCGCGGAAAACGCGATCGGCCCCGTCATGACCATGACGAGCACCTACGACCACCGCGTCATCCAGGGTGCCGAGTCCGGCCTGCTCCTCAAGCGCGTGGATGAACTGCTCCAGGGCGCCGACAAGTTCTACGACGAGATCTTCATGGCCCTGCGCGTCCCGTGGCAGCCCGCCCGGGCCGGCGCGGACACCCGGCCCCCGGGGGGGACGGACGAGGCCGAGATGCAGGCCAAGGTCTGGCAGCTCATTCAGGCCTACCGCACCAGAGGGGGCCAGCTGGCCGACCTCGACCCCCTCGGCTACCAGCCCGAGCTCCTCGAGTCCCTCGACCCGAGTTCCTACGGACTGACCGTCTGGGACCTCGACCGGACGTTCCTCTGCGGAGGCATGAACGGCCGCGACTCCATGACGTTGCGCGAGATCCTGCGCACGCTGCGCAAGGCGTACTGCCGGCGCTGGACCAGCGAGGTTGGGCATATCACCGACCGCGACCGCAAGATGTGGCTGCGCGCGCGGGTGGAGAATGAAGAGCACTTCGAGGAGTTCACCCCGGAGGAGCGCCTGGCGATCCTCGAGCGCCTGAACCGCGCTGAGAACTTCGAGCGCTTCCTCGCGAACACCTATGTCGGCAACAAGCGCTTCTCCCTCGAGGGCGGCGACACCATGATCCCGGCCCTGGCCGAGGTCATCGAGCGCGCCGCCGACCAAGGGGTCGAGAAGGTCGTGATCGGTATGGCCCACCGGGGCCGGCTCAACGTGCTCGCGAACCTCATGGGCAAGTCCCACGAGCAGATCTTCCGTGAGTTCGAGGGCGGGCTCCTGCCGCTGTCCTCCGAGGGCTCGGGTGACGTCAAGTATCACCTCGGCCAGAAGGGCATTTTCACCTCTCGCACGGGCAAGGAGATCGAGGTCGTTCTCTCCGCCAACCCGAGCCACCTCGAGGCCGTCGATCCCGTGGTCTGCGGCATGACGCGCGCCTACCAGGACGCCATGGGGGATTCGGAGCGCAAGAAGGTACTCGCGGTCCTCATCCACGGGGACGCTGCGTTCTCGGGCCAGGGGGTCGTGACCGAGACGCTCAACATGAGCGAGCTGCGGGCGTTCTCGAACGGCGGCACGGTGCACCTCATCGTCAACAACCAGATTGGGTTCACGGCGGGTCCGCGGGACCTGCGTTCGACGCACTACTGCTCGGACGCCGCGAAGGCCATCGAGGCCCCGATCATGCACGCGAACGGGGACTTCCCCGAATCGGTGCTGCGCGCCTGCCGCCTGGCGGTCGACTACCAGCGCGAGTTCGGAGCCGACTCTGTCGTGGACATGGTCTGCTATCGCCGCTGGGGCCACAACGAGGGCGACGAGCCCGCGTACACCCAGCCTGCGCTCTACAGCCGCATCGCCACTCACCCCACGGTTTGTGAAACCTACAGCGATCTTCTGATCCGCCGCAAAGCGCTCACCCGGGAGAAGACCGAGGAGATCAGCAAGGCCGCGGAGGAGGAGCTGCGCTCGGCCCTCGCCAATCACAAGTCCGAGGATCAGGCGGAGCTTCCGTTCGACGAGATCGTCGACCTCGACCTGGACGACCCTGCCGACTACGTGGCCGGGGTGTCCCCAGAGACGGGGGTGCCCAAGGAGACGCTGATCGAGCTGATCGACAGCCTCAACCTGATGCCCGAGAAGTTCGTGGTCCACCCGAACCTCCTGCGGCAGCTCCGGCGCCGCGAGAAAATGGTGCGCGGCGAACAGAACGTGGACTGGGGCTGCGCCGAGGCGCTGGCCTTCGGGACACTTCTCAAGGAGCGCATTCCGATCCGCCTCGAGGGCCAGGACTCCGGCCGCGGCACGTTCAGCCACCGTCACGCGGTGATCCGGGACCAGTCATCCGAGTCGGAGCACGTACCCCTGCGGCAGCTCACAGGTGGCGAAGTACGATTCGAAGCTTGGGACTCACTGCTTTCCGAGGAAGCGGCCCTTGGGTTCGAATACGGCTACGCCCTGGCACGGCCCGACGTCCTGGTCCTATGGGAGGCCCAGTTCGGTGACTTCGCCAACGGCGCACAGATCCCGATCGACCAGTTCATCGTCTCCGGCGAGGCCAAGTGGCGTCAGCTCTCCGGGCTGATGATGCTCTTGCCACACGGATACGACGGTCAAGGGCCCGAGCACTCCTCGGCGCGCCTCGAGCGATTCCTGCAATCGTGCTCCTGCGGGAACATGGCGGTCGTCAACCCGACGACCACAGCGCAGATCTTCCACCTCCTGCGGCGCCAGGGGCGGTCGGGGCACAAGCGGCCGTTGATCGTCATGACGCCCAAGTCGTTCCTGCGAGACAAGCGCGCGGCGAGCCCGATCGAGGACCTGTCGACCGGACGATTCCGCGAGGTCATCGGTGACAGCACGGTGGACACCGCGAAGGTCACCCGCCTTGTGCTCTGCTCGGGCAAGATCGGTCACGAGCTCGAAACCTCGCGCAACGAGAAGGGCGTGGACAACGTCGCGATCGCGCGCGTGGAGCAGATCTACCCGTTCCCGAAGGACCAGATCTTCGAGGAGATGGCCCGGTACCCGGACCTAAAGGAGATCGTTTGGAGTCAGGAAGAGCCCCGCAACATGGGCGCTTGGACGTTCATCATGCAGCGCTTCCATGACCTCGAGCGCCCCATCCAATACGCGGGCCGCGCCGAGTCGGCGAGCCCCGCAACGGGGTCCTACCGCCGCCACAACGCCGAGCAGGAGTTTGTGATGCGCATGAGCCTGGGCGAAGTCACCCCGGCCAAGGCGATCGACGGGACCGCACCGGGTATCGACGGCGCGAAGTAGTCCGTGCGCATCACCAGGGACGACCCAGCAGTCCGCACCTTCGACGGGGTGCGGGCTGAGAAGGACCGCAAGCTTGGGCGCGGCGAGGGCATGTCCCTCGAGGATGCGTGGGCCCTTCTCCATGGGGCGGAGCGGGTCGTCTGGATCCTGGGGGAGCTCAGCTACCTCATGACCGAACGCAGGTTCCACATCTGGATCCAGGGCTACGCAGAGCGCGAGTTTGACGGGCCCCGCCACATCGCGGCCCTGGCCGAGGCGGGCGAGGGGCTCGATCCCGAGGCGGCCGCGATCTTCCGCTGGGTCGCGGAGCGCGGACAGCTCGTACGGGACGGCAAGCGGGGCGAGGCTCTCTTCAGCGTGGTTCCCTACGTGTGGGGCGCCATGCACGATCGCTGCATCCAGTGGATGAAGGACGTGGTGGAGCGCTGGCCCGCGGAGGCGGACCTCGGCGATCTCGCCCCGGCGAGTGCCCACGCACGCCCTATCCAAGCCCCGGCTCCTGACGTGTCGTGCCGGTTTCCCGGGGCTCTGTTCTCACTGGATGGAGCCACGGATTTCGGACTGGACGCCCTTTTGGAACGGGCCACCTACGTCCTCTGGCAGCACGGCGTGTCCGACGACGACCTCGACGGGGTATTTGCCTGGGCGCCCAACGAACCCGACGAGCTCGTCCGCGGCCTCGCGGAGTGGATGACCGTGACGGCGACGGAGCAGGAGATCGAAGCCCTCCAGGTGAGCGTGCCTTCGCTCACCGAGATCCTCGGCGTGGACGGCATCCCGAGCTCCGGGGTGGTGAGGGTTCCGCTCGCGTCCCTGGACTCCATGCTCCAGGGCGCTGGCGAGTTCATGCCCTGCACCGTGGTGGGCCGCTCATCCGACACTCCGTTGTCCGCAGAGCTGCGATCGGCCGCACGGATGGACTTCGACCTCGTCTTCGTGGATACGAAAAACGGCGTCCCGGAGGACGCCGCTCAGATGATCACGAATCTCGGTCTCACCGGGACCATCGTCGTGCTCGGCGAGGCCTGACAGCCCGCAGCGAATGAGCGATCAGGGCATCCCGATCGCGATCTGCACGGCGTCGGTGACGCCGATCTTGCCGGGTGCGAAGAAGACGCCCTGGGCGTAGAGGCTCATGCCCACCTGCGCCGGGACGTTCGGGATCACGACGTCATGGGCCACGGGCGAACCTGTGAAGGGATCACCCGGTACCCGCCGCAGCGGCGCGCCGATCAGAAGCTCCCCGTTCGAGGTCGCGCTCTGCATGCCGAAGCCGGGGAGGATGCGACCGGAGGGGAACGTGGTGGGCAAGAACGCCGAGACCGCGAGGAACGTCTGGGCCGGCGTGGGCATGACGCCGTTCGGGTCGGCGATCGTGACGGTCACGGTCGACCCAAGGGTGGCGCTACCGTCGACGCGGATCGTGCCCGCCGGGTTCAATCCGTTCCCGTACACGATGGTGCCGTGGCGGCGCGTGAGAGTGAGCGTGCCGAGGGGCGTGGACACGAAGGCGGGAATGCCGGTCACAAGGGCGATCGGGTCCTGGGGATTGGTGTTCTGGTTCGACGAGGTGAAATTCGTCCCGCTATCCGTGCCCGCGTCCCAGGCGACGAGGGGGACAGTGATCTGATCCACCCAAAGGCCGTTCTCCAAGAGGCTCTGGCCATCAATGCCGACGAACCAGTCGGGGCTAGGCGCGATCATGGTCACGAGGGTGACCTCGCTGTGCTCCGGCGTGGCCGTGATCATCATCGTGTGATTGCCGGCCGCACCGAGGCCCGGTCCTTGCAACCGCGTCATGGCAGTTCCACCGGCGATGGCCGCGTCGATCTCGGAGCGAAGGCTGGAAGTCCCGCCGGTCTCGGCCATCTGTTCGATGCCCGGGCTCGCGATGCCGCCGGGTTCCCAGAAGCTCACCCCCGCGCCATGCACGGCTCCGATCAGCGGCGAGTAGTGGGCTCCACCGGGGAAGGCCCCAGGGTGGGTGGAGGAGCTCCAGGTGGAATCGAAAGTGACGTCGTAGACGGCGCTGCCCGTCTGGGCGAGGGCAGAGCTGGCCGCGGCCAGGAAGAGAGCGCCAAGGGCGCTCTTGGGGCTGTCTCTTATACACATCTGACGCTGCCGACGATATGCAGTGTGTA
>CAJXRJ010000306.1 GCA_913058555.1 uncultured bacterium | reverse complement strand
ATCTACACACTGCATATCGTCGGCAGCGTCAGATGTGTATAAGAGACAGGTGGATTCGCGTCCTGGGGGCTGTTCCATCCCCGAAGTGTAGGGAGGTTCCGTTTCGATCTGGCGATCGGAGCCCCAGGAGAAGAGACTCCCGCCATGACTGAGAGTCGATATCGCGCCGTGAAGGCGTACGAAAACCTGGAGTGGATCAAGAGCCGCGACGCCCGGGCGATGCGGATCCTGTCCGAGTACCTGGAGCCTGAATCTCGCTTCGAGGAGATGGATATCGAGGACACGATCGTTGTCTTCGGGTCCGCCAGGCTCCTGCCAAAGGACGTGGCCGAGAAACGCCTGGAGGAGACCAAGCGCGGCGGCGGGGACGTACCCAAGGCCGAGCGGGACCTCAAAATGTCGTTCTACTACGAGGCCGCCCGGGAGCTTTCCTTCCGGTTGACGGAGTGGTCCAAGGGGCTCGGCAATGGCAAGCAGCGCTTCGTCGTCTGCTCGGGCGGTGGTCCCGGGATCATGGAGGCGGCCAACCGCGGCGCTTCCGAGGCGAAGGGGCTCAACATTGGCCTCAACATCAGCCTGCCGTTCGAGCAGAACGACAACCCCTACATCACCAAGCGCCTCAGCTTGGAGTTCCACTACTTCTTCATGCGGAAGTTTTGGTTCACGTACCTGGCCAAGGCCATCGTCGTGATGCCCGGTGGATTTGGCACCCTCGACGAGTTCATGGAGGTCGTGACCCTCGTCCAGACCCTCAAGATCAAGAAGGCCCTGCCGATCGTCCTGTTCGGCAAGGAGTTCTGGAGCAGCGTGATCAACTTCCAGACTCTGATCGATTACGGGACGATCAGCCCGGACGACGTGGACCTCTTCTTCCAGACCGATTCCGTGGACGAGGCCTTCGAGTACGTCAGCCAGAAACTCCTGGAAGGTGGGCTGCCCGAGCCCGGGCCGCACCTGTAGACGTGCCCGCCGCGGTTCACGCGACACGATCCATACCGTGCGAGAGGGGCAGAGGCCCTTCTCGCCGGGGGCGGCTGGGCTATCATGCTGGCCTCCATGGCACTCCTTGAACTAGCCGGCCTCAAGAAGGTCTATCGCAGCCCGGACGGCGAATACCAAACCGTCCTCGACGTCGAGTCGTTCCAAATCGATAGCTCCGAGGAGGTGGCCATCGCGGGCACCAGCGGGTGCGGGAAGACGACCTTCCTCAACATCATCGCGGGGCTGGCGCGCCCAGACTCGGGGACCGTGACGTTCGACGGTGTCGACGTGACAGGCTACAGCGAGCCGAAGCGCGACGCCTGGCGGGCGAAGGAGCTTGGGTACGTGTTTCAGACGTTCAACCTGCTCGGGGGATACACCGCCCTTGAGAACGTGCTGCTCGGCATGGTCTTCGGTGGCAAGGCGGACCGAGGGTTCGCCAAGGAGCTGCTCGAACGGCTTGGCCTTGGCCACCGCCTGAACCACCGGCCGGGGCAGCTTTCGATCGGCCAACAGCAGCGTGTCGCCCTCGCGAGGGCCCTTGCGAATCGGCCGAGGATCGTGCTCGCGGATGAGCCCACGGGAAACCTCGACCCGCGTTTTGCGCTCGAGGCCCTCGACCTCTTGCGGTCCCTCTGCAAGGACGTCGGCGCCGCGCTCCTCTGCGTGAGCCACGACGTGCGCGTGCTCGATGCGTTCGACAACAACCTCGACTTCGCCGACATCAACCGCGCGATGGAGACGAAGGCATGAGTTCGTTGTTCCTGATCGTGCGCCGCTCCCTGCGACAGCATGCGCTGTCGACTTTCGTGACCATCATCGCGGCGGCCATGGCGAGCGGACTCGTGATGAGCGTCTTCACCGTTTCGGAGCAGTCGCGGACGGCCTTCACCGGCGGGGACATCGGGTACGACGGAGTGCTCGGGGCCAAGGGCAGCCCGCTCCAGCTCGTGCTGAATACGGTCTATCACCTCGAGCAGTCACCGGGGAACATCCCGTACTCGATGTACAAAGACGTGAAGGCGATGGGGCCCGTCAAGTACGCGATTCCCTATGCCCTTGGCGACAACCTCTACGGCTTCCGGATCGTTGGGACGACGGGCGAGCTCTTCACTGAGTTCGAGTACCAGAAGGGCAAGAAGTACACGTTCGAGGACGGCGGTCCTTTCAGTGAGATGCATCGGGGGGCCGTGCTCGGGGCCACGGTTGCCGAGGAGCTCGGGCTCAAGGTGGACGATGACTTCCGACCGTTCCACGGCCTCAACTACCTACCCGGTGAGGATCCCCACGAGGAACGCTACGTCGTGACAGGCGTGATGAACGCCACGAACACGCCCGCGGATCGAGTGGTTTGGATTCCCATCGAAGGCATCTACCGCATGGGCGGGCACGAGCTCCGGGACGGGACGAAGTCCGAGGACATCGGGGGGAACGCGATCCCCGACGAGCAGAAGGAGGTCTCGGCCGTCATGGTCAAGTTCCACAAGGCCGGGCAAGGCATGTTCGTGGCACCGGCCATCAACAGCGGCGGCGAGGCGACCTTTGCGTATCCCATTGCCCAGGTCATGCTCGGCTTCCTGTCGAAGCTTGGTTGGATCACCGACATCCTTCGATACATCGCCTACATGGTTGTGGTCGTGGCGGGCTTCGGCTTGCTCGCGAGCATCTACAACACGATGAATGAGCGCCGGCGAGAGTTCGCGGTGCTGCGGGCCCTGGGGGCGAAACGGACGACCGTATTCTCTGCCATCGTGCTGGAATCCTCGACGATCGCGCTCCTCGGGAGCCTCCTCGGCTACGCGCTGTACTTCGGGGTCATGACCGTGTCCGCCGCGGTCATCAAGGCCCAGACGGGCGTGGTGCTCGACACGATGGCGTACCACCCGGCTCTCATTTGGACACCCCTCGGAATGGTCGTCGTTGGTGCCATTGCGGGTGTTTTTCCGGCAATGAAGGCCTATTCCACGGATGTAGCCCGCACGCTGGCCTAGTTCCATCGCGGGGGCTCGACCTTCCCGATCTCCATCTCCGATACTCCCATGATGTTCCTCCATCAAACCCTCCGTGCCGGTCTGGTATTGACCGCCGTCGCCGCCCTTGCCGCCTGCTCCAAAGATGAGGCCCATGACGACCACGATCATGAGCACACGGAGGGGGGCGGCCACGCCCACGATCCGATCCACGAGGGCGGCGTGCTGATGGAACTTGGCGACCACTTCGCCAACCTCGAGGCGGTGCACGACGCGGAGACAGGGTCCCTCACGATCTTCGCCATCGACTTCCATTCGGACAAGTGGCCGAAGTCGCCGACGGAGTCGCTCAAGGTCACGCTGGAAACCCACGACGGCGACCCCATCGAGGTGACGCTTGCGGCGGATGTCAGTGAGCTGCGCGGGAACAAGAAAGGGGCCAGCTCTCAGTTCAGCGCCGAAGTGGACGCTCTGAAGGGGCTCGACCACTTCCACGGCACCGTGGCGGAGATTTCCGTGAAAGGGCAGGTCTTCAAGGACGTGCGCTTCGACTTCGGTGGAGGTCATGACGACGACGGCGAAGAGCACGATGGGCACGATCACGATGGTGAAGACCACGACGAAGACGGCCATGATCACGATGGGGACGACCATGACCACGACAAGAAAGACTGATCTCCGACGCGTCGATCGCCTTACGGCGATCGGATTGACGGGGGGGCTCAGCCTCCTTTGGCTTTCGATTGCGTGCGCGCCGAATTCGCCCGATGGGGGGGATGAGCCCGAGGCCGCGAAGGCGGCCGCTGCGTCGCTGGACGTCGACGGGGCCGGGGCGCCCGCCAATCCGGGTCGGCTCTTCACGGATGTGACCACGCCAGAGGATGCGGCGCCCACGGCCGCCGAAGTCGCGGCGATGACGAAGCCGCCGAAGTTCGACATGCCAGGGGGTGGTCAGTCCGCCGCCCTCGCGGAGTTCGCGAAGAACGTCGACCCGTCGATGCTGACGCCCGAGGCGCTCGCAAAGAACCCGCTTGTCATGGGGGTGAAGAAGCGCGCGCCGTTCGTCCTCCCCGAGGGCGCCGATCCCCACGACCCTTCGGTGTACGGGTGGGACAAGGACGACGAAGGACACTGGATCATCTCGTACAGCGACCTGTCCCTCGAGTCGATGGACACGGAAGTGCTACTCGACGCGCTGATCTACCCGGACGAGTACGAAGACGGCGAGATCGAGTTTCCGGACCGCATCCAAGCCCTCGATGGGGAGAAGGTCGCCCTGACCGGCTACATGATCCCGATGGTCTGGGAGGACTCAGCGGTCCGAAATTACATGCTCGTGCGGGACCTCATGGCGTGCTGCTTCGGCGGCAACCCCGAGCCTGACGAATGGGTCGACTGCACCATGGAGGGAAAGGGCTGTACCTACATCCAGTTCATCCCCGTCACCACCCAGGGCACGTTCCACATCCAGGGCCTCTCCGACGCAGCTGGCTACGCCACGGGCGCGTTCCGCATGGACGCGACCAGCGCGGTGAAGGAATAAGGCACGGCGCGGGCCCCGTCCCTCCACTGGCCTTATTCTGGTGCCATGCTGGACTCGGACTTCGTACGCGCTTCTTTCCCCGCTCTAGATACGCCTTGGGCACTCTTCGATAACGCCGGGGGCTCCGTGCCTGCGAGAGCGGTGATCCAGCGGACGGTGGACTACATGTCCCGGATCCAGGTGCAGACGGGCGCAAGCTATGACCTCTCCGTCGAGGCGGGGTCAGCGATCGCCGCCGGGCGCAGCATGGCGGCGCGGCTCCTGAATGCCGACGAGAACGAGACGGTGCTGGGACCGTCATCGACGGCCCTTTGTTATCGGTTGGCAGCGAGCCTTCGGGCCACGTGGAAAGAAGGGGACGAGGTGATCGTCACGAACCTGGACCACGAGGCGAACGTCGGACCATGGCGGGCCCTCGAGGAGACGGGCATCGTCATCCGCGAGTGGCGGCTTCGCCCGGAGACGATGGCGCTCGAGCTCGATGATTTGGAGGAGCTTCTCACGGACCGCACGCGGCTCGTGGCGTTCACCCACTGCTCGAATGTGGTGGGTGTCATTCAGGACGCGGCGGCCATCGCGCGCCGGGTCCGGGAGGCGGGCGCGCTGTCCTGTGCCGATGGCGTGGCCTACGCGCCCCACCGACGCGTGGACGTGAAGGCACTCGATGTCGACTTCTATCTAGTGAGCCTCTACAAGGTCTTCGGGCCCCACGTGGGGATGCTCTATGGGCGGCGGGACGCCCTGATGGGGGGGCGCAGCGTGAACCACTTCTTCGTCGGGGAGGGCGAAGTGCCCTACAAGTACGAACCCGGCGGGGTGACCCATGAGCTGGTGGCGGCCCTTCCTGGCATTGGTGATTATCTCGAGGCGGTGGCCAGCCGATCGGCCCATGGCGGGGACCCGATTGAGGCCGCGTTCGCGGAGTTCACGGAAACGGAGCGGGTGCTTGCTGCGCCGCTGCTGGACCTGCTGGAGAGCGCGCCGCGGGTGCAGGTTCTCGGGGGGACTGATAACGACCCCGCGCGCCGCGTTCCGACGGTGGCGTTCACCACGGAAGGAAAACACGCTTCGGAGATCCCGGAGGCCCTCGACAAGTCGCAGCTGGCGGTGCGATGGGGGCACTTCTATGCCTACCGTGCGATGGAGGCCCTTGGCTTGATCGATCAAGGTGGGGTCACTCGCATCAGCCTCTTGCACTACAACACGCCTGCGGAGGTCGAGCGCCTGACCCGGGCTCTCGCTCCGCTCATTGGCGCCTGACTTGGAGCAGGCCCTAGATCACGAACCAGATCCAAAAGGGCGAGGTGAATACCCCCGCCAGGTACACGAGGCCCACGGTGCCGAAGATTGCGTTGGGGGTCTGCCTCAGCACGATGTCGCCGGACTTGGCGAACCATCCGCGTTGGTCCTCCAGCGCGACGTCCCCGAGGAAGACCCACTGCACGGTCCCAACGTCTCCGGAGCCTTCGGTTGCGGGGAGGAAGCGAGCCCCGAAGAGGCTGGCGTCGAACATGGCCGATGCACCGTCCGGACGCACGAGCGCGTAGGCACTCGCGCCAACCTCAAGGCGCGTTGAAACCTCTTCCTCTACGGCGCTCTCGTCAAGGGCCCCGTCCTGGCGAATGACCAGGAGCGGTAGGCTACCCGGTGCGTGGATGTGCGAATCCCCCGACGAGAATTCACCGCTCGTTGTGAGGAGGACCAGCTTCGGTTCGGTTTCCGCACCGGGCGTCAACACGGGCACCACCGGGGGATCGGGGATGAGGCGCCCCGATTCGTCGCGGGCCACAGGGCGGGCCGTCCAGTCCCTCGGGAGGACGAGCCCGTAGGCCCCGGTCGTTCGCCCTTCGATGTTCCGTAGCTCGAGGAAGATCACGTCCTCGCCGTCGGGCCCGTCGTGCCCGCCGTGGACTCTCGCGGCACCTTCGAACGCGCGGATCGAGTTGCAGCTTGCCGCGAGGGAGAGGAGCAGCGCGGCGGCGACGATTCGGTTCGTCACCACTTAGCGCACGCAGAACGTGGAGAAGGCGGCGGCGCTTGCGAAGCTCGAGAACATCTCTTTGGTCTGATTGCTGAGGCCCCACTGGGCCTCTGGCTCGCGCCACTCGAACTCGGCAATGCGGACCCAGTCCATGGGCCACCCGTCGCCGCCAAAGAGAGTGGCCCGCATGCGGGCACCCAGGTCCTCGGTCTTCACGAGGTAGACGCTCTTGCCGCGGGCGCGCTGCCGGTGGGCCGAGCTCAACGCCGAATCGGGATTGCTTTCGGTGACGTAGATCTCACTGGAGTGAATCCCGGTGGCCACCATAGAGTCGGGGCGGACCTCGGTCGGTGCGACGCCTTGAATCGTCCAATGGGCGCTGCCTTCCAGCCTCTCACGGGGGGCCGAGCGCCAGCTCGGATCCACCTCCACGGAAAGGAAGGGCTCGTATTCCGAGTCCGGCGCCTGGTAGCCCATGACGACGGCTTCGGTGCCGTCGTCGCGGGTCTCGCCCCACCACCACTTCCGCATTTCCTTCTGCTGCGCGCACGAAGTGCCGAAGGCCAGGAGGGCGCATCCTGCGAGAAGGCGGATCGCATGGTGGATCATGCTGTGGCCGTGGGGCATCACAGGAACGTGATGCTGAGGGCGTTCGAGAAGTTGCTCGACGCGCCGCCGGAAGAATCGGTATCGCGGTACCAGAGCTGGAAAGCCCAGGTCTGGCCGCCGGCGACCTGCGTGAAGCCGAAGGGTGTTGGAGTCTGGGTCAGATCGAGCCCGAGGGAGATCTCGCCGAGGGCCCCCGAGGAGATCACCTGGCCCGGGAGGATGTAACGGCCGAGGTCGTTGATCAGGCACAGGTTGCCGCGGCTATTCATCGGCGTGTACGGCGCGCCGACGGACTGGCTGTTCACGTAAATGCCGAACGTGTTCTGGGGCAGACCGTTCGTGTGAAGCGTGAGGTTATTGGCGGATACGACACCAGTTCCCGATACGGAAAGGGCAGCCGAGGTCCCGGCCGCGTTGGGGACCGCCGGGTCACAAGCCGTTTCAATCCCGCCCGCGCAAATCGGCAGAGCCAGTTCGGGCCGCAGGTTGACGAGGGTCGCCAGGGCGCGATCGAGCTGGCCGGGGGTGAACACGTCGCGGCACTGCTTGCGCGAGTACGACATGTAATTCTCCACCGGGGGGTCGTACGCCGTGCCGTTGCACGGGTCCGTCGCGTTGCCGGTGTAATCGCAGCTGGAGCTCACGTCGCCTGAGACGTTGGGGTCGGCGGCGGTGTCACACACGAGGTCGCCCGCGGTGTCGCAGTTGGAGCCGTCCACGCACTCGTCTCCGTAGAATGGCTCGTGGGTGTGGAAGAGGTCGAAGTAGTGTCCGATCTCGTGGGGGAACGTCGAGGCGTTCGTCGATGTGGCCGTGCAGGCGTTGTTCATCACGATGCCCTGCACCGAGGAGAACGTGAACGCTGAGATCCCGCAGTACGGGAACGACTCGACGAAGTAGATGTTGATGGTCCCAGGGACGACGTTCGTCATGCGGAGCATGTTGATGTCGTCGATGGAGCTCATCGAGTCGTAGAAGAAGCTGTCGTCGATGTAGTCGATGGGGCCGGCGGAGCAGAACTCGATGCCCGCGGGGGCGAAGGCGTTGTTGGCGTCGAGCATCGCCTGATCGACGCGGGCCTGGCTGAGGCCGCCCGACCCTGAGTTGGTGCGCACGACGTGGAGGGTGATGGGCACGACGTATTGGATGCCGCTACCGTTGCTCCGGCGATTCAGGAGGCTCTGGGGTAGCTGGTAGGCACCGCCGTAGTGTTGGGCGAGGGACTGGCGCTTCTGCGCGAGGGTGAGCTCGAGCCCACACTCCTCGATCGGAATCCCTGCGGCCGCGGACGGCGCATTCTGAGGGGCAGTCTGGGCAGCGATTCCAGGGACGAGCCAGCCTGTCTCTTATACACATCTGACGCTGCCGACGATATGCAGTG
>CAJXRJ010000305.1 GCA_913058555.1 uncultured bacterium | reverse complement strand
TGGGCTCGGAGATGTGTATAAGAGACAGCGTGGCTGGTGATGGCGAACTTGCGCTGGGCGATCTTCATCGCGGCGACCGGCCGCAAGAAGCCCCACAACCTGGACTGGGCGCCGTACTTTGAGATCGCGAAGGGGCCCGGGACCTTCGACGAGAAACTCGACAAGTACGCGGAGATCAGCGAAGAGCGCATGGGAACCAAGGAGTTCGAGGCGTTCTGCGCCGAGCATCTTGGCCCGCTCGAGGAAATCGCGTGGGAGTACTTCGGATCGTCCGACGCCAAGGAGGCGGTGCACGAGAAAGTGGCGGCGCTCTTCCCCGAACACGAGGTCGAGGAGTTCACCGAGCGCTTCTGGAAATCGATCCAGGACTGGCGTCTTGAAACAGCCCAGGCGCCTTCCGGCCTTGGGTCCGCCGCGGCCGCGCGCGGCAAGGAGGGAGCACGATGAGCCGTATTTCTGAGAAGTGGATGTCGAGCCGCGTTGGCCGTGAAGTGCAGGTGGTTCGCTGGGGCGAAGTCGGCACGCCAGTGGTGTTCTTCCCAACAGCGGCCGGGGATGCGGAAGAGTGCGAGCGATTCCTCCTGGTGGACGCGCTTTCGCCGTTGATGGAAGAGGGGCTCATCAAGCTCTACTCCGTGGATTCGGTGCCGGGCATGGTCTGGCTCAAGGAGGACAACACCGTGCCCGCGGCTTCCCGGGCCCAGGCTGGGTTTGATGCCTTCGTGGAGCATGAGCTTGTGCCCATGATCTCGAAGGACTGCGGCGGCGCGGCCCCCGAAGATCTCAACATCGTGGCGACGGGCGCCTCCATCGGCGCCTACAACGCGTTGGCCGCCATCTGCCGGCACCCGGAGTTGTTCAGCCGCGCGATCTGTATGTCGGGCACCTATGAACTCTCCAAGTTCATCGATGGGGACATGGACGAGGCGTGGTACTTCGCGTCTCCGCTTCACTTCGTCCCGAACCTGAAGGAAGGCCACCCGGGGCTCGAGCTCTTGCGCAAACGCCACATCACGATCAGCCATGGAACGGGTCGCTGGGAGGACCCCAAGGAGTCCTGGGCGGTGGCAAAAGTCCTCGGTGCCAAGGGCATCCCGAACCAAGTCGACGAGTGGGGTGACGAGTGGGATCACGACTGGCCCACCTGGCGCCGGATGCTGCCCCAGTACCTGCGAGATCAACTGCAGGCTCCCGTGGAATGAGCGCCGGGGCGAGGTGATCGGGACGCGCGCCCCATTCGATGGATGAACCCTGGCGGGCGGCCCTTTGCGGCCAGTTCTCCCAAGGGGACCGCCCCGAAAGCAGTGGTCCGCGCAGGGTCGCGCCCCGGGTCAGGACACAGTGTTGAAATCACCTTCCACGTGGCACCAAGCCAT
Source organism: uncultured bacterium (assembly GCA_913058555.1). Classification (GTDB taxonomy): domain Bacteria; phylum Planctomycetota; class UBA1135; order UBA1135; genus Saltatorellus. The sequence goes on along the minus strand of CAJXRJ010000305.1, from coordinate 7,093 downwards.
CGCGGGAGGTGACTTCGACTTAATTCGGAATCGGGGACGACGACTTTGGCGACGGTTGCCCTGGGGTGAATTCCCAGGACGCCGCCCGGGACTCCATTTGGGACCCTCTTGGAGGCCGTGGGAAGGCGTCTACGTCGCAATTCGGGCTATTTGTGGGAGACACCCTCCTTACTGAACCTGGCGGAACACACTCTAGGATCGGCCCGTCTCAACCGAACCGGCTGCGTTGCGCACTGTCGCGTGGCCTTCCCCAGGATCAGCTCTCCCATGAACAGCACGCTCCCTTTCCCGTCAGCCTTCGCTGCGGCCCTCACGGCCAGTTTCGCTGCGCTTGTGGCCCCGGCCGTCTCCCAAGTGGAGGCGCCTCCTTCCTACACCACGCCCTATACGGTTGACACCGGCTGGGTTGAGATTGCCGACAATGGATCCACCGAGCTCGAGCTCGTTGAGTCCTTCCAGGTCATCCAGGCTGGCTCCGAGTGGCTCCGCCTGAGCTTCGAGGACGTTGTCCTGGCCGGCGACCCCTTGGCTGGTAACGGCGCTGAGCTCCGGATTTTCTCCGGCTTGGACGGCGGGCTTCAAATCATGAACGCGTTTGAAGTCGAGCGCTGGCAGCGCTCGACTGCGTACTTCAATGGTGACACGGTCCAGGTGGAAGTCTGGGCGCGCCCCGGGACTGGCTCGAGCCGCGTCGTGGTCGACGAGATCGAAGTGGGCGTGCCGCCCGCCTTCGAAGCTCGCTCCATCTGCGGGAGCCTCGATGACCGGATCCTCTCCTCGGATCCGCGTTCGGGCCGACTGCTGCCCGTCGGCTGCACCGCGTGGCTCATTCAGGATTGCGCCGGATGCTTCCTGACCGCCGGTCACTGCACCGGGAACATCCAGGTGGTCCAGTTCAACGTGCCGCTGTCGCTGCCGAATGGCACGATCCAAAACCCCGGTCCTGAGGACCAGTACCCGGTGGACCAGTCGTCGATCCAGTCGAACGGCGGCCAGGGTGTCGGCAACGACTGGGCTTACTTTGGCACCTTCGCGAACGGCACCACGAACTTGACGGTGACCCAGGCCCAGGGGCCTGGCTTCGTCCTCTCTTCACCGCCGCCCGTCGGCAATGCGACCATCCGCATCACCGGTTACGGCACCACGTCGCCCCGGGACGAGGAGAGCCAGGTCCAGCAGACCCACACCGGCGACCTCGTGACCAGCACGACGACGACCGTTCAGTACACGGCCGACACCACGGGCGGAAACTCCGGCTCGCCGGTGATCTGGGACCAGACCGGTATGGCGGTTGGTATCCACACCCACGGTGGCTGCAGTGCTTCCGGTGGACAGAACAGCGGCACGAGCTTCGATCGTACCGAGCTTCAGAACGCCCTCGCGTCTCCCCAGGGCATCTGCGCCAGCGGGCTGACCCTCATGAACGCGCCCACGGTTGTGGCCCGCGGACAGTCCGCCACCGTGTCGGCCACCGCCCTTGGGGGCGTGGTTCCCGGTTCCGTGACGCTCCACTACCGCGATTCCGCGGGTGCTGGTTTTGCTCAGGTCGTGATGACCGACATGGGCAGCGGTAACTTCTCCGGTGACCTGCCCGGCTTCGACTGCGGGGACCAGCCCGCTTACTTCGTCAGCGCACAGACCACGACCTGCGGCCAGGTCTTCCAGCCCGTGGGCGGCGCCTCGGCGCCGATCCAGGTCGTGGTTGGCGATGAGTCCGTGACCTTCACCGACGACTTTGAGTCGGACCTCGGTTGGACCACCTCGATCCAGGGCGCTTCCTCCGGCGGCTGGGAGCGCGGCGTTCCCGTCAACGACGGGGGCTGGGCCTACGACCCCTCCAGCGACGGCGACGGCTCCGGCTCGGCGTACCTGACGCAGAACCAGAACGGCAACACCGACGTGGACGGCGGCTCCGTGACCCTCACTTCGCCCATGCTGACGCCGGGCATGGGGGACGCATTCCTGAGCTTCCTTTACTACCTTGAGATGACCAGCACCGGGGCGGAGGACGCCCTCGTCGTGCAGGTGCGGACCGGCGGTGGCGCTTGGGTCCAGGTGCGCCGCTTGGACCAGAACACCGGCGGCGGCTGGGACACGGAAGTGATCACCTCCTCCGAGCTCGTGGCTGCTGGCATCCCCAGCGGAAGCACGTTCCAAGCTCGGTTCACGGCCAACGACGCGAACGGTCAGTCCATCGTCGAAGCAGGCGTGGACGGAGTCAACGTCGGCGTCTTCAGCTGCGATCCCAACGCCGTCGGCAGCGTCTACTGCATGCCCGCCAACATCAACTCGACGGGATTCCCCTCCGAGATCTCGGGATCCGGCTCGGCGTCCCTCTCGGCCAATGACTTGGTGATCAGCGTGAGCAGCCTGCCGCCGAACCAGTTCGGCTTCATCGTGCTGTCCACCACGCAGGCGTTCACCCCGAACGTCGGCGGCGGCAACGGCAACCTCTGCATCGGCGGCAACCTTGGCCGCGACTTCTCGAGCCTCCAGAGCTCGGGCGCCATGGGAACGGCCACTCACACGGTTGATTGGACGGCACTGCCCCAGCCGATGGGGCCGGTGGCCGCCATGGTGGGCGACAACTGGAATTTCCAGTTCTGGCACCGCGACACGCTGCTTGGTATCGCCACGTCGAACCTGTCGCCGGGTCTCTCCGTGACGGTCGAGTGATCGAGTCGAGGCATTCTGCCCGCCTGCCCGAGAACGAAACGGCAGGTGGGTGAATGAAAAGAGCCCGCCCCGCGACCATGGTCGCGGGGCGGGCTCTTTCCGTGAGCGGCGGTTCCTAGACCCCAGCGAAGTCAGAGTCGCTTGGCATGCGGTGGTCGTCCGCGCGGCGCTTCGACTCGAAATCGTAGCCGCGGGGGACGGCGACGATGCCGCTCTCGGTCACGGTGAAGCGCTTCCGGTCCTCCTCAAGATCGACGCCAATTTGGGCCCCGGGCGGGACCTTGACCCACTTGTCGATGATGGCCCTTTGAATGCGGGCTCCGGCGCCCACCTGGACGCCGCCCATCAGGATGCTGTCCGAGATGTCTGCGTCTTCGCCCGTGTGGACACGGTTCGACAAGATGGTTCGCCGGATGCGCGACCCAGACACGATGGAGCCGTTGCTGAGCATGGAATCCACGACCTGAGAGGCGGGGCCGTCCGGGCCAGCGAGGATCGTCTTGGCCGGCGGGTCGTTGTGCCAGAGCGTGTAAATTGGCCACTTGCGGTCGTACAGGTTGAACTGTGGAGTGACGCTGCAGAGGTCGAGGTTGGCGTCGAAGTACGCGTCCAGCGTTCCCACGTCCCGCCAGTAAGGCCCATCGCCGCTGGCCCGCTGCTCCTGATCGACGTCCTCGAACGAGTGGGCGATCACCTTGGAGCCCTCCTGGACCATCAACGGCAGGATGTCCTTCCCGAAGTCGTGGCTGGTGCCCGTCGTTTTAGCAGCGTCCTCTTCGAGTCGCCGGATGAGCTCGCGCTTCTCGAAGATGTAGATGCCCATGGACCCAAGGCACCGGCCGGGCTTGCCTGGGATCTCTGCGCCTTCGGCGGGCTTCTCCTGGAAGCCGGTCACCTCGGACTGGGCGTTGACCTGCAAGATGCCAAAGCGTGGGGCCTCCGAGGCGTCGATCTCGACTGCCCCAATGGTACAGGCGGCGCCTGACTCGACGTGCTGGCTGAGCATCTCGCCGTAGTCCATCTTGTAGATGTGATCGCCCGAGAGGATCAGGACGTGTTCGCAGTCATTCTGCTCAAGCTGTCCGATGTTCTGGGTGATGGCGTCCGCTGTGCCGCGGTACCAGCTCCCCGAGCCGCCGTGCTGGGGCGGGCGCGGCACGATGAACTGGGACAGCCTGCGCGGCAGGAAGCTCCACGCATAGCGCAGGTGCTCCTCGAGGGAGTACGCCTGGTACTGGGTCAGGACGAAGACCCGTCGAAGCCCCGAGTGGATGCAGTTCGAGAGGGTGAAGTCGATGATCCGGTAGGCCCCACCGAAGGGGACGGCCGGTTTCGCGCGTCCAATCGTGAGGGGGCTGAGCCTCTCTCCGCGTCCCCCGGCCAGTACGAACGTGAGCGTCGACTTCAGGTGCTGTTGGAGATTCATTGTTCCTCTTGGACCAAGGGGGCCTTCCGTGGGCGGCCGTGGGGGCGCGTGCCGCGCCCTCACCATCGTATTCGAAGGCCGTTCCCTGCGAGGGCCATCATATTCAGGGGCGGGTACGAATGAACATGCTCGGTTGGGATAAGAGCGCACCAAGATCGCCTCGAAGCCCTGGGATCCCCCAAGATCCGTGCGAACAGGTTGGACGCGGACTTTGAACCGTGGCTCCCGGCTTTCTACCGTGCCTGCTCACCGTGATGGACCCGATGGCGATGAACAGCATGGAGGAGCAGGGCGGCGCCCTGTCCGAGATCCTTCCTTATCAGCGCTGGCTCGCTTGGCGGCCAGCGAATGGGGGGATTGCGTCTTCGGATTCAGCTGCGCTGTCCGAGGGGGATGTCGACGGGACGGGTCCTGCCCTCGGCGTCTCCTCCAGTGGGCGCATGGCGACCACCCTCGAGTTTCGGGCCGAACGGTCGGACGATGGGTTGCTCGTGGGGCCCTCGGGGCCTCAGCCCGGCGGAAAGCGCATTGTCTGGGTGGCTGACTTGGCGCTCGTTCCCCTCTCCCTGGAGCGGTCCGCGAACCGGGCGCCCCACCCGGGGCCTGGCGGCTCTGGTCGCGGCCCCGGTGGTCCCCGGGCGAGCGCTGGGCACGCGGTGGATCGACCCTTGGTGTTTCCGGCGCCCACGGTCTCCGTGGGTACAGGGACTGACGTTTGTGTCCAATGGCCCAAGCTTCCGCCGGGGGAATACGCCCTGCGGTTCACGGTCCTCTGCCGGCCGGACGACGACGTGACCTTCGAGAACGAGGGCTTTGACTCCTCCGTATCCGTCCGCGCCCGCGGGGGCTCGACGCGGGTGGAGATCCAGCCCTACCCGACCCTTGCGCCCGTGGAAATCGAAGTGCACGCAGCCGCCGAGTTGCGCGTGGACCCCGCGTGGCAGCGGGGGGTCGACGTCATTGACTGGGACGGCACGGGCCGCGTCGAGGATCGTTTCTCCCCCGGGGAGCTGCGATTCCACTGGTCAGATCCGAAAGCTCCGTTGCTTGTGACGGCGACCGTGCTCGAGCCATCGGAGTCCGCCGAGGAGCCCCGCGGCTCTCGACTGGACTCGCCCCGGGGCCGTGGTCCCCGGGCGCGCTATCTCGCCGCCGATTGGTTGGCCGCCGCCGACCCAACGGGCGATGCCCATGGGGAATCTGGGGCCGTCTCCCCTGGTTCTTCGTCTGGCTCTTCGTCCGGTTCTTCGTCTGGCTCCGACCGGCCTGGAGGGGCTGAGCTGCTGGCGTTCTTGCTGTGGCGGACGCGGGCCCTTGCCCTCTCCGTGGAGGGGGGCATGACCCAGGACCAAGAGGCCTATGAGGGCATCAGGGGGGAATGCGTCGAGCTCGCGTTTTCCCTCGCCGACGGTGGGCCCATCTGGCGCGCGCTCGGGGGCCTTCCGCGCTGGGATGAAGGCGCGGCACCCGTCCAGGATTCCGGCGGCGGGCCCGCGGTGGAACACGCCGCGCTCCTGCACGCCGTCTTGGTGGCGGCCGCCCACGGGGCGGCCGACGCCAGCGAGCGCCGACGGTTGGAGCGGGGGGCCGCTGGCCTCTCGCAGTGGTTCCAGGATTCATTCTGGCTGAACACCCCCAGGCGCCTTGCGGACCGAGCCTTGCCGAAGCGCAGGCATACGGTCGGCGGCGAGGGCCTGCTCGAGCTGATGGCGCTGCGCCCGCACATGGTCGTCGCCAGCTCCCTCGTCGGTGCTCCGATGACCTTGGCCCAGCGGCGGCATGTCCTGCGCGCTGCCGAGGCACGGTTGCTGACGCCCATGGGCCTTCGCAGCCTCGACTTCGAGGCCCAGGCTTTCGATGCCCGCCGGAGCAACTCTGGGCTCATTTTCCCGTGGCTCTTGGCCCCGTACGTACGCGGCTCCATCCTCGCCTTCGGGCTGGGGCGAAGTCATGGGGCCCTGGCCCGCACGCTCCTTCGCGGGTTCGAGTCGGCGCCCGAGGCTTGGTACCTCGAGCCTGGAGAGCCTATTCCGGCGGCCCGGGCCGTGGGGGCCATCGGAGTTGCCCTGCACGGAGTCGAGTTGCGCGCGCTGAATCGCTTGATGGGTGTTGAGCCCGCCCGGCAGGCCACGCGCTTGCTTGCCCCTGCTCAGCGAAGGGCCGGCAGCTCAACCTACCGTCCTCATCACGCTTCGGGCTCCGAAGGGGTCGACGGGGAATGGGTGCTCCGATGAAGATTTTGGTCCTGGGTTGGGAGTACCCGCCCATCGTGGCGGGCGGGCTTGGGGCCGCTTGCCATGGGCTGACGACCGGGCTAGCAGGCCTTGGCCATGAGATCTTGCTCGTCGTTCCGAAGGGGAACGGGCCGCGACCCGCGGCGGGCGACGTGCCCGGTCACCATCGGGACGCCCCGGGGATCCAGCGAATCGAGATCGACCTCCGCCCAGGGGAGTCGGACGGTCCGGGGCTGCCCCTGAGCCCCTACATGCGCTCTGCCTCTGCGGGGGGCGAGGGTCATGGGCTGAACGCCGATCCCGCGGCGCAGGGGGTGGATGGCGCCCGCGCCTCCGCCCGCGTAACTGCCCGCGTATCTGCTCAGGGCCTGCTCTACGGAGACGGCCTCCATGGGGCACTTGAGCGCTACGCCGCCCGGGTGATCGATGCGGTGCGAGGCCTGGAATTTGACGTGATCCACGCCCACGACTGGATGACGATCCCCGCCGCTGCGCGACTTCGCATGAGCTCCGGCCACGCGCCGCTCTGTTTGCACGTGCACTCCACGGCCTTTGATCGCGCAGGGGACGTGGATCCCCGGGACCCGATTCGACGGGTCGAGGCCGCGGGCATTCGCACGGCCGATCGCGTGGTGGCCGTGAGCGACTACGCCCGGCAAGTCATCCTCGAGCAGTACGGCCCGGATCCAAAGCGCGTCGATGTGGTCTACAACCTGTCTCTTATACACATCTCCGAGCCCACGAGACTAGGCATGAT
>CAJXRJ010000304.1 GCA_913058555.1 uncultured bacterium | reverse complement strand
CGAGATCATGCCTAGTCTCGTGGGCTCGGAGATGTGTATAAGAGACAGCCGAAGGACCCTCCTCGATGCTCCTAGCCCTTACACTCATGGGCTGCGGCGCGCTCCCCAGGCGACTGCTACCACCAGCCCCGGCCCCAAAGGCGGCCTTAGCTCCCCAGTAGCCCATGACCGATCCGAACCTCAGCGCGGCGCTCGATGACCTGGTGCGTCGGGCCCTTGGCGAAGACCTCGGCATCGAGGTGACGCTGACCACGTCGGCTGAGGATTTGATCCGAGGCGATCTGACGACGCGGACGGCCGTGCCCAAGGGATCCCGTGGGCGGGCGACGCTGGTTGCCAAAGAGAGCGGCGTCTTCGCGGGCGGCTTAGCTTTCGAGAGGGCGCTCAGGGCGCTGGATCCGAACTGCACGGTCGAGGCGGTGATCGCAGATGGCCAGGTCATCGTTCCGGGGGACATCGTCTTGACGGCCCAAGGGGACGCGCGGGCCCTCCTCGTGGCGGAGCGCACAGCCCTCAATATCGTCCAACGGATGTCGGGCATCGCCTCGCGCACCCGCGAAGCCGTGGACCTCGTGGAGGGGACTCCCGCACGCATTCTCGATACGCGCAAGACCACGCCGGGCATGCGGACGCTCGACAAGTACGCGGTGCGAGTGGGTGGAGGCGAGAATCACCGGATCGGGCTCTTCGACGAAGTGATGGTCAAAGAGAACCACGTCGAGCTCGCCGGGCGTTCCATCGAAGAAGTTCTCGGCGACATTCGAAAGGACGTTGGGCCTGGCGTTGTCGTGACTTGCGAAGCGCGGGATCAAGCCGAGGCGGAAGCCGCCGTGCGCGGCGGGGCGGATGTCGTGCTCCTGGACAACATGACGCCCCAGGTCATGGCGGGCCTCTGCGTTCACCTACGCGAGCTCAGCGAATCCCACCCCACCGGTGGGGGCGGACGGCTCCAGCTCGAAGCCTCCGGCGGCATCACAGCGGCGACCCTCAAAGAGGTTGCCATGTGCGGAGTCGACCGGATCTCCATGGGCGCCCTGACCCACTCGGCGCCGGCTTTGGACCTCTCGCTCGACCTCGAGTTTGAGGGACGGCCCTCCAGCGGACGGCGTGCCGCCAGCGCCGAGGTCGTGCGCCGCGACGACGATCCGGGCACCCTGGATCTGGACCTGCCCGCGACCCACGCCCACGGGCGCATGGCACGGCGCATCGCGCGCCAGTTTGCGGAAACCGAAAGGCTCTCAACGCCCGAGTGCGAGACGCTCGAATTCGTTGTGGGCGAACTGCTCGACAACGCCGTGGATCACGGCGGCGGCGGCGCAGCCCGCGAGCTCGAGGACCTTGAGCGCGACGTTCGCATGCGCTTGATCGTGCGCGTCGAAGTGTCAAGCGGCACCTCGAGGTGGTCCGTGCGCGTCGAGGATCAAGGGGGCGGAGAGCCAGACACGGTGCGGGCACTGATCGAGCCGGAGGATGGTTTCCCCGACCTTGAGGACGAGCGCGGCCGGGGGTTCTTCCTTCTGGCACAGATGGTGGACGCCCTTGAAGTCGTCCCTTCGGGCGACGGCAAAGGGCTGGCGCTGGTCGCTCAACGAACGCTCTCCGATCGCAATGCCGGCTGACGCATCGGCGACCCCGCCGCACCTCCCCGCCACAGCCGGCCCGGCGCGCCCCGGGCCCATGCAGCGAGCGCTGCACCTCACCGTGCTATGCCTCTTGAGCACGCCCCGTGCCCTCGCATGGCTTCCCCCGCTCGCGTGGGCCTCGTTCATCTTCTACCTGTCTTCGGGGCGCCTTGACGGCCCGGACCTGGGGGTCTTCGGCGGCTTCCTCACCAACCTCGCTCACCCCGGCGCTTTCGGGGTGTTCGCGTTGCTCCTGGTTCCGCTGGCCCGCCGTGCTGCCCATCCTCGGGGCGGCAAGTGGACAGGGCTAACACCCGAAGGGGCCCTGTGGGTCTTCGTCGGGGCGGTGATTTATGGGTTCACCGATGAGCTGCACCAAGCCACGGTCGCTGGCCGTGACGCTTCGGTGTTCGATCTCTTGGCCGATGCGGTGGGGGCCTTCTTCGTGGTCCTCGTGGTGCGGTACCTCGGCCGCAGGGACGCGACGGAGAAGGGCCTGCGACACCGTCTTCTCTTGGGTCTCCTGGCGTCCGTGGGCGCGGCCGCGATCTCCACCGTCTACTCCGAGCAAGTGGGCGAAGGGCCGTGGCCTTTCTGATGGCTTCAGGCTCGGTAGCGGATCCAAGGACCCGGTGGCGGATCTAAGAACCCGCTAGCGGATCTAAGAAAAGGGGGAGCGTGACACGGCTTGGCCGCGGGTCACGCTCCCCCTCTCCAGTCCCATGGGCCGCTGTCTTGGGCGGCCGGCGCACGGGGTCAGCCGATCACAGGAACAAGATTTCTAGGCCGTCGGTGAAGTTCGAACCGAGGCCGACGTTGTCCCGGTGCCAGGCCTGGAAGAACCAGGTTTGGCCGGACATCACGGGCACGGTGCCCATGCCTTGGGGGAATGCGTTGAGGTCGACGTTCAGGCTGAAGGCGCCGCCTGCGCCGGAGTTCACGATTTGGCTCGGGAGGGTGAAGCGGCCGATGGCTCCCCCGAGGCAGAGGATGCCGTTGCTGCCGATGGCCGGCGTGCCGGGGTTGGACGTCATGGACGTGACGAAGATGCCGAACTGGTTAGAGGGGAGCTTCAACGCCTCGAGGACGAAGATGTTGGTGGCGACCACGATCGAGCCCGAGGCGGCGGTCACGCCGGGCATGCCCGTGGAGTTTGGCGCCGCCGTGCAGTAGTTCGTACCGAAGCCGTCGTCGCCGATCCGGAAGTAACCCTCGAGGACCGTCCCGTTCACGTCGACGTCAGCGGTGAAGTAGACGCTGCCGGTGGGGGAGACGGTGAGGCTGGAGATACCGGTGAAGTTTGTGACGAACGCCCCAGGGTCAACCATTCCGTCGCCGTCCCAGTCGACTCCGTCGCCTTCCTTGAGGAGGAGCTCGTCATCGAGGAAGAGTGCTTCGACGTTGCCCGTGCCCTGCACGACGTCCCAGATGTACGCGAGCTGGTTCTGCTCGTTCAGGAACGCACCTTCGATGGCGCCGGTGAGTATCTCGCCGTCGACCGTATCCCCTTCGCGCACGACGATCATGCCGTTGCGAACGATGAACTCGTCGTTGGTTGCGGCGGCGTCCGTATCCCCCGTGAAGAAGTAGTCGCCGGCCTCGTTGATGCCGCAGAAGTCGAAGTTGTCCCATGCCTCTCCGTTGCCGCCCACGGAAACGGGGATCGCTTCTGCCTCGCGCACCAGCGTGCCGCCGAGGACCAAGCCAGCACCGTCGATGGCCATGCAGCCGTCGTCGGTGGCGCTTGTGTCGAGGTCGAGGGGCGTGATGTTGTGGGTGCCGTTCGCGGAAAAGCGGAAGTCGAAGTCCACCGAAGCCGTGGACAGGGCGGCGGGGAGGTTCGGGTAAGTCACGCCCGTGCGGTAGACCTGCGTCAGCCCGGCGCCGTAGAAGAGCGCCCGACCCTGGGTGGAGCCACCGACCGTGTCGGTGATGCCCCCGACGAAGTAGGGCTCGCCCGACTGGGTCGAGCCGGGGCGCGAACCAAAGGACAGGAACTCCGTCGATCCGGGGAGCATCATCTCTTCGATGCCGATGACCGATCCGTCGAGCCAAACGCCGTCGAGGCCCGTGGACCCCGCGGAGTCATCGCAGTTCGGGCTGTAGGCCACCTCCGCGCCGCTGATCCCGAGGAACGTTTCAAAGGACGTCTGGGTCAGCGTGCCGAACACACCCTCTTCGCGAATGAGGGCGCCGACGCCCCCGCTGAGGTCGCCCCAGACCTGGCTGATCGAAGTCGTGCCATCACCTACGTTGAGGGTGCAGGCGTACCCACCGGTTTGGTTGACCGCGGTGTTGCCGATGGAAGAGATGGTGAATCCAGGGGCCCCGCCCGGGGCCGGATCATCCTCACGCAGGAGGACCGTCTGGGAGAACGCTGATGACGCGAGAGCCGCGGTGGAAACGGCGAGGAGCGATTGGCGGAAAACCATGTCGGATAGGGTCGAGGGAGCGAGGCCGCCCGCGCGGCAGCGGTGGAGAGTCAGCTGCCGTGCAGCTCACCTCCACAGGATAGCGCTGGGACCTCCGGTATGTCCCCCGTGCGGTCCCCGGCGCCGGTATTGCATCTCAAGCTACCGGGGCGTCCGCGCTGCAAGCGGTCTAGCCCGCTGTCCTCGACCGACTATCGCTCAAAGGCACCGTGATCCACGTGGGGGATCCCGCCGAGTCCAGTGTTGGGGGCGCCCGGGTCGTCGCGCCGACGCGGGTTGCCGTCGAGGTCAAAGGGCGAGGGTTCGAAGCGATCCAAGTCGCCGTCCATATCGGTGACGTCGGGGGAGATGAACGCTGCGTCGCCGGCATCGATCGAGGGAGAGCCGGCGGCCAGCCGGTAGTCGTTGTCCGCGAACGTGAGCGGGTCCCCGTCTGGCCCGTTGCGGTTCACGAAGAGCGGGGGCGCGTCGATAAGGCCCGCGCCTGCTGTGAAGGACCCTCCGCCGAGAACCTCGATGGCGGCCAGGTCACCCTCGAGGTTGCTCGACGAGATCGAAACCGAGGAGTTCATTCCAATGATCGAGATCTGCGGCCCCACCGGCGCCGAGTTGCCCCAAATGATGTTGTTCACCGCGATCAGGTCCATTCCAAGCTGGGCGGCGACGGCCCCGGCGCGGTTGGTGCTGGCGTTGCCCGTCAGCGTGCAAAGGGCCATGAAGGTACGGCTCTGCCCGGAGCCTCCGACGGCTCCACCTACGGGCGCTTGGTTGTGGGCCAAGACGCACTGGCTCAGGTAGACGATGTCTGCCCCGAGCGAGTTGAGCGGCGCGACCGCGATCGCACCTGCTCGCATGCCCGACTCGTTCCCGTAGAAGGTGCAACGGCTCACGGCCACGCGATCCCCTGTGTCGGGGCGCAGGCGCAGGGCGCCCCCCGCAAAGCTGGCGTCGTTGCCCTCAAAAGTGCAGTTCTCGATCTCAAGGTCGCCCCCAAGGAGATAAACCGCCCCGCCTCCACCGGACGAAGCCGCCTGGTGATTGGAGTCGAAGACGCAACTCTCCAACCGCGCGATGGAGCTGCGAAGGCTGACGGCGCCGCCGGCGTCGCTCAGGTTGGAGTCGAAAACACAGTTCACGACCGTGACCTTGCTCCCGCGCACAAAAAGGGCGCCGCCTTCGTCCGCCCCTGTGACGCCGGTGCGCCCAGAGACGTCGCCGTTCTCGAAACGAATGCCAGAGACCACGAGGCCTTGTCCGGCGATGGCGTCGTTCGAGCTGAACGCGCGCCCGTTTCCTTGCATCTCGATCAAGCATGCACCGGGGCCGCCGGAGCTTCGGATGGTGATCGCACGGGAGAGTAGTTCAATGTCGCGGTCATCCGCCGAGGTGTAGGCGCCGTCCGCCAGGACGATTTCTCCACCGGAGATCGTCGCGTGGACGGCCTCGCGCAGGTTCTTAAATGGGCTCTGCGGCGAGCCATCGCCACCGGGCGCTGCGGCCGGGTCGACGTGGACTGTGCCTGGCGTGTCGCACTCGTCGGGCACGCCGTTGCCGTTGAAGTCCGTGCTTGTGCCGGCGCCCAGGTCGATGAAGTCGGGCGTGCCGTTTCCATTGCAGTCGGGCTGGCAACCGTCGGGGACGCCGTTCTGATCGAGGTCTTGGGCGGTGCCGGCCAGTAGTTCGCAGATGTTCGCTGAGCCGTCGGCGTCGCAGTCTTGGCCAAAGGTGGCGCAGTCGATGGCGACGACGGGCAGCGGCGATCCGAGCAGCGACAGCGCTTGGTTCCTGCCGACGTTGATCCGCACCGTGAGCGGGAGGGAGGTCGAGCCGGCAGGGAGCGGTGGGAAGGTGAGGGAGCCGTTGAGTTCGCCCGAAGCCGGGATCACGCCCAAGGCGATGGGGGCGAGGCCAACCGGCAATGAGCCCGCTGCCGTCGGCTGCCCTGGCCGCCCGACGAGGTCGAAGATGAAAGGGGGCTGGCCCACTTGCCCAAAGACGGCGGCGGCTTGGCCCGCGTTGCCGCGGACCACGAGGGCCGTGGCGGCACCCACGGGCAGCAAGATGGGCAATTCGTGGATCTGGGGCGTGCCGCCGAGCATTCGGAGCACTCCGTTGCCGCTCAGGTTCGAACCAGGTGTGCCGGCGGTACCGAGGAGGGAGCCGCCTGCGGCCCCTGCGGTGAGCGTTGGTGCCTGGAGCAAGAGGAAGGTCCCCGCGTCGGCGTCGATCGCGTCCCCGCCGTCTCCGCCGATGGACGGGATGAAATCGAGGTCCTCACCGCCAGCTCCGCCCGTGGCGGCGACCGAGGAAAGGAAGACCGATGAACCCGTGGCGAGCAAACCGGTGCCCCCGTCCCCGGAGGTGAACGGGAGTGACCGTCCGCACGACGTGCCGGCGCCCCCTTCGATGGCGCCGCCCCAGATCGTGACCCGTGAGTCGATGGCGCGAAGGCCGGGGCCGCCTTCGCTCCCGGTGCAGACCGAGGACTGATCGGCCCCGTTGCCAGCGATGAAATCCGTTTGGGTGGCGATGAACCTCCGGGCTCCGATGAGCAGGGCCCCGGGCCCGCCGACGCCCAGATTCTGGGTGGAGGCCTGCGCTCCCTCGAACAGGCACTGGTGCGCGTGGAAGACCCCCTGGCTGCCCTGGATGAACAAGGCCGGGTCCTGGCGGGAAAGCGCAGGATTGGGCACCCCTTTGAAGGTCAGGCCGCTGACGACGCAATGGTCCCGGCGGGTGAGGTTCAAAACGCTCAGGCTGCCGGCTACGTGGGCCGTGCCGGGTTGCTGGGCGACGATCCAGACGGAGAGGTCGTCGAGGACGAGGTTCTCCGGGTAGTTGCCCGGAAGGACGACGATCAGATCGCCGTCGGCGGCCAGGTCGATGGCCCCCTGGATGGTGGTGGAATCACCGCCGCCTTGGGGCGCGACGAGGATGTCCGCGGCGGGTGCGAGGGGAGCGAGGGCGAGGAAAGCGACCGCCCGGATAGATATCGTCATGCGAGTGACGGAGGGGCATGGGGAAAGCGAGTTGCGAGGGAATCAAGCGTATCCCTCCCCTGCGAATCGGAAGGGAGTTCCCCCGGCTCGGGTGCGGTCAGTCCCTTTGTCAGGCCCCAGGTGACCCCAGCGTGCGCCATTCTGGGACGGCCCGCCAAAGTCGCCGGCGGACGGGTCCTGCCATGCGGATCCGGCTTGGGGCCCTGGTCCCGGGGAGGAGGGCGGCTAGACTCGCCGCGCGATGACCCACGCCCACCCCTACACCAGCCCCCTTGGGACGCGCTACGCCAGCGAGGCGATGCGCGCGAACTTCTCCGACCACACCAAGTTCACCACCTGGCGCAAGCTCTGGATCGCCTTGGCGGAGGGGGAGCGAGAGCTCGGCCTCGCCATCGAAGGCCAGCCGATCTCGGAGGAACAGATCGACGAGCTTCGGGCCACCCAGGACGACCTGGATCTCGAGCTAGCGGCGAAGTACGAAAAGGAGCTGCGCCACGACGTGATGGCCCACGTGCACGCGTGGGGGGACGTTTGCCCAAAAGCGCGTCCGATCATCCACTTGGGGGCGACCTCCTGCTACGTCGGGGATAACACCGACTTGATCGTGATGCGGTCGGGTCTCCGGCTCCTGCGGGGGCAGCTCGTGGGCGTGCTCTCCGCTTTCGCGAAGTTCGCGAGGGAATGGAAGGCGCTTCCGACCCTCGGCTTCACGCACTTCCAGCCGGCCCAGGCGACGACGGTCGGCAAGCGCGCCTGCCTTTGGATTCAAGACCTCGTGCACGATCTCGAGGACCTCGACTATATCGAGTCCCAAATCCGGTTCCGCGGGGTCAAGGGCACGACCGGGACCCAAGCGAGCTTCCTCGAGCTCTTCGAGGGCGATCATGACAAGGTGCGCGAGCTGGATCGCATCGTCACCGAGAAGATGGGCTTCGGCAAGACGTTTGGCGTCACCGGCCAGACCTACCCGCGAAAGCTGGATTTCCGGGTCCTGCAGGTGCTTTCGTCCATCGCGCAGTCGTCCCACAAGTTCGCGACCGACCTGCGGCTTCTCGCGAACAAACGCGAATTGGAAGAGCCCTTTGGGGCCAAGCAGATCGGCTCGTCCGCGATGCCGTGGAAGCGCAACCCGATGCGGTCCGAGCGGATCTGCGGCCTCTCGCGATTCGTGATCGAGCTGCTTGGCAACGCCGCTCACACCGCGGCGAACCAATGGCTCGAGCGGACCCTCGACGATTCGGCGAACCGCCGCCTCGCCATCGCGGAGGCCTTCCTCGCCACCGACGCCGTCCTGCAGCTCATGCTCGACGTTTCGTCGGGCCTTGTGGTGTATCCGCCGATCGTCACCAAGCACCTCGGTGAAGAACTGCCCTTCCTCGCGTCGGAGGCGGTCCTCATGGAAGCCGTCAAGCGCGGTGGGGATCGCCAAGATCTGCACGAAAAAA
>CAJXRJ010000303.1 GCA_913058555.1 uncultured bacterium | reverse complement strand
ATCTACACACTGCATATCGTCGGCAGCGTCAGATGTGTATAAGAGACAGCCTAAGTACCGTGCCAGGATCATTCTTTCGCTTTTGATCTTAGCAGTCGAATCACGATCACATGGTTCGCCAACCCGATCATGCCAGTCCGGCCGAAAGCGAAGAAACGATCCTGGCACGGTACTTCGTAAGTGGACCCTCCGCTGGGCCCTGGCGCGACGGTACCCTCGCCTTAGTCTTTGACCCTCCCTCCTTCGCGGTAACTAGACCATCTGAGGCTGCACCCATTGGGGCCGACAGGTCCATCCAAATCAGCGGAACGTCACACTGACTGCGTTGGTGAAATTCGACGTAGCAGAACCGCCGGAGACATCCCTGTGCCAGGCCTGGAAGTTCCATGTCTCGCCCCGTAGGACAGGGGCGAAGCCCGAGGCGGTTGGGGTCTCGGCCAGTTCAAGCTGCAGTTCGAATGTGGCCGAAGGCCCCGAGAACAGAACCTGACCTGGAGCCAGGTAGCGACCGATCGCGCCGCCAAGGCAGAGGATTCCGACGCTATTCGTTGGCTGGGCAACGAAGTCCTGCGTTTGGCTGGTGAGGAAGATCCCGAACGACTCCTGGGATAGCTGGCTCGCTATCAGGCGCACGTTGTCGTCGAACACGAATGCGGAACCGAGGGCGGAAATCTCGCCGCCCTGCCCCGAAGAGTTCGGAATCCCGGGGCCACAATAGTTGATGCCGATCGAGCCTGTTAGATCGCGATCCGTGACCACGACGGCTCGCCCTGCGTCCGCACCGCCGCCATTCGCCTGCGGGCTACCGATGATCACATCCGCAAAGCCGTCGCCGTTCACATCACCCGCACCGTCGACCGAGCGCCCCAGCTGATCCCCGACAGCCTGCCCGATGACCGTGAACAGCTCGAGCCCAGAAGCGCCCGAGAAGCAGTGAGCGCTCCCCGATTGAAGGCCATTGGCCGTCTGCGCGAGGCGTGCCCCGACGATGACGTCCTCTATGCCATCTCCATCGACGTCTCCGGCACCTCCCACCGAGAGCCCGAAATCCAGCGCCGAACCACCCTCGAGCGCATGAACGAGCACGCCGAGAGCACTGGAGTAGACCCCCGCAGATCCGGTCCCGTCGCCGAACGCGCCGATGACCACATCGCTCAGGCCGTCCCCATCGACATCTCCCGTTCCGCTCACCGAGTAGCCGAAGTTGTCGTTGTACGCGAGTCCGCTGAGCGTTCTTAACGGCTGTCCGGTCATGCCCGAGATCATCTGGGCATAGCCTGCGCCGTAGAAGAACTGTGGCGCCCCCACGAGCACGTCATCGAATCCGTCTCCGTCGATGTCGCCAAGGTCGCTGACTGAAGTCCCCATCCTGTCACCCTCCGCGCCGCCAAACACCGCGAAGAGCTGCGTCCCATCTACTCCGGAGAACACAACCGCTCGGCCAGCACCCCCGGCCATTGTGCTATCGCCGTAGGCGCCGACGATCACGTCATCGAAGCCGTCGTTGTTGACGTCGCCGGCGCCGCTCACGGATTGACCAAAGTGCTCCCGCAGCCCCGAGCCCGAGAACGAGTGCAGCAGCAAGCCTGTTGCGCCGGAGTAGACGTAGGCGCTGCCCGCGTCACTCTGGACACCGTCTTGATAAGGCGCTCCGACGATCAGGTCGTCGAATCCGTCACCGTCCACGTCGCCCGCACCACTCACGGACGTGCCGAAGTGGCTGCCACCTGAGTGGCCAGGGAAGCTGTGAATAGCCAGTCCCGAGGCACCGGAGATCACCGTCGCGGCACCGGAACTCGATTCCCAGGGCGCCCCTACGATCATGTCATCGAATCCGTCCCTGTCGACGTCGCCGGCCCCACTGACCGCGTAGCCAAGCCGGTCATTTGCGGCCGCGCCCTCGATGACCATGAGCGTTGACTGTCCAAGGGCAGGCTGCGCGACGCCGCATGCCAATGTGATGGCAAGGAATGATGGAAGGTGCTCGTTCATGACTGTGTGTCTGTTTCGGTGAAGTCCTGCGAAAATCGGGCCGTTGGAGCGCGCTTGCACGCGTTGCTCGCCTCTCCAGCGTTCCCTGACCACGAGCTGGAGGCCAGAGTCGCCAAGCTGCAATGCAGTCTCGCCTTCCGCCCGCATGAAAGAGGAGGGGCACGTTGCTCCACCTTCGTCACGCCTGAAGCGTGCGCCGGCCCCGCCCTCAAGGGGTGGGAGCACTCCGTACGGTCGTATGAAGTCGTAGGAGTTCGACCAGTGTGCACTCCGCGAGGGCGCGGCCATGATCCAGCTGACTGAATTGGCTACGCCTTCGTAACTCGCGGCTGCTGGATACGGATTTCGGCCCATCCCACGGGGCGAGTTCCCCCTCAACGATGGATCCATGAAGCTTGCCCTTCCGCTTACGTCAGCCACCCTGACCGCTGCCCTCGGCGTGGTTGCGTCCGGGCAGACCGTACTCCAGGAGTTCACGGGCCCGCCCGGCGTCCCTTATTTCGGGTGCGCGATCATGGCGCCCGGGGACGTGACCGGAGACGGGATCGATGACGTGGCCGTCTCCGTCTGTAATCGCGAGGTCCGTGTTTATTCGGGGGCAGACTGGTCCATCCACACGGTGCACCCCGCGCCGGCGTACGCGTCGAACTACGGACTGAACCTGGCGGCCCTCGGCGACATCGACGGGGACGGGCTCGGGGACTACGCCATCGCCCAGCCCACCTCCTTGGACTACCGCGGCACCGTGTGGGTCCACTCAGGGGGCACCGGGGCGCTCATCCGTCGCTTCGAGGGCCCCGTGGGCGACTTTCTCGGCGTGGACCTCGGGTCTGCCGGAGATGTGGACGGGGACGGTGTTCAGGACCTGGCAGCCCATGCCCTCAATGGGCTCATCCCCGGGGTCGAGATCGAATACGTGCTTGTCTGGTCGGGCGCCACCGGCGACGAACTGCTGCGGATCGACGCCCCGGCCCTCAGCGTCTGGTACGGCCTCCGTCTCGGCGGGGTCGGGGACACCGACGGGGACGGCCACGGCGATCTGGCCCTCAGCTATGACGCTGGCACCGGTTTCGGGCTCGAGGTGCGCTCCGGAGCCACGGGGGCACTTCTCTTCGAACACTTCAGCGCGACCGGGCGGTACTGGGGGAGACCCGTTGCCCTCGGCGATGTTGACGGTGATCTGCGGGACGACTTCGCGGTTCCCACCTGGACGTCCGTCGGTGATCCGGCAAGCTACTCACTCCACGTGGTCTCTGGAACCGGAGCGCTCCTGGCGGAAGTCGACGACATCACGGGTCTCCGCGCCGGCGCCTCGATCCGCGACCTGGACGGGGACGGTGCACGCGACCTGGTAATCGGCGATCAGGGCCCAGACGGGAGCGTGCCATCGCTCACCATTCGTTCCGGGCGCACCGGTGAGCTCCTCGCCAGGTACGACGGGCCGCCAGGGGCATACTTGTTCGCCGCCGATGTAGCGGTCATCAACGACGTCAACGGTGACGGCGCTCCCGATATCGCCATCAACGAAAACACGAGCAGCACCTTCGGCGTCGTACGCGTGCTGAGCGGCGCCGCGGTCGGGCCGCTCACCCGCTTCTGCGACGCGGCTCCCAGCTCGGTTGGCCCCGGGGCACGACTGGAGGCCTCCGGCTCCCTCTCGGTCCTCGACGACGACCTTCAGCTGATGGCCACGGGCCTCCCGCCCGGCGCATTCGGCCTCTTCATCCGTGGCGCGGAGTCCAGCAGCTTCCCCTTCGGCGACGGCCTCCTCTGCGTGAGCCCCTTCTCCGGGGGCCTCGTTCGAATTGAGACCGTCCGCGCCGCAGCTTCAGGCGTGGCGGAGACCGCCGGAATCCACGGGCCGCCCTTCCCGGGCAGCGAGATCGTCGTCGGCACCAGCTGGACCTTCCAGCTCCTCTATCGAGACGTACTGGGTGGACCGGCCGGCTTCAACAGCACCGACGCCCTTCGTGGCACCTTCGTGCCCTGAAGCGGCGTTGGTGCACGAATGCCTCTCAGGATGCCCTCAGGGCGGCTTGCTGGGGAGGGCAGGGCCCGTTCGTGCAAGGCTGAGCGCATGAAGTCCCGCGTCCACCCGAAGTACAAGACCCGCTACCGCGTCACGATCTGGCTATCGCCCGACGCAATCGCGAGGTGGAAGGCGAAGCCGATCGGGCGCCGAGATGAACACCTTCCTCCTGAGCCGCAAGCGACGGACCTGGGTCTTTGCCAGCATCGAGGTCTGGTCGCGGCTCTGGCCTGCAACGCTCGTCGGATCGCGCACGTTTCGGAACACCAGACGGTTTGTCGGATGCGTCGCTGACGCCAGCCACGGTGTGGCGGCTCGCTGAAGCACTGGAGCAGTCCGCGGACTCGAAGAAACTGAACACCGCGTTCCTCGAGCGGGTGATCCTCACGATCCGTCAGGGCTGTGCCTAACTCCGTCGCCGTTCGCCATTTCACGCGCGGAGAAAGCGCGTGCTCGCTGGCCACTTGGAGCTCTTTCGTCTCCCCAAAGGGGTCAGATGCGCGGCGTAGCAACAACGGATGACGGAAGCACCGGCCAGCGGGAGCCGAGTCACTACCCACCGGTCATGAATCGCGGATCCAGAATCACTTCGATCTGCGCGTCTTCGAGAATGCCCTTCTCCCGAATGAGTTCGATGATCCCACGCCCGGTCGCCAGGGCCTCTGCAGCGAGCGCGGTCGCTTTTTCATAACCGATCACGGGGTTCAAGGCCGTGACGATTCCAATACTACGCTCGGCGTAGCCACGGCAGACGTCTCGGTTCGCGGTGATCCCGGCGATGCAGTTGTCCTTGAGCGTGAGCGCGGCATTCATGAACATGGTCTGCGACTCGAAGATGCTGTGAGCGATCACGGGCTCCATGACATTGAGCTGCAGCTGACCTGCTTCGGCCGCCAGAGTGACGGCCAGATCGTTCCCGATCGCGCGGAAACAGACCTGGTTCACGACCTCCGGGATCACCGGGTTGACCTTGCCCGGCATGATGGACGACCCCGGTTGCCTCGCTGGCAGGTTGATCTCGTTGAAGCCCGCGCGCGGACCGGAAGAGAGAAGCCTCAAGTCGTTGCAGATCTTCGAGAGCTTGATCGCCAGGCTCTTGAGCACCGAGGAATAGAGCACGAACGGCATCGTGTCCTGTGTAGCCTCCACCAGGTCCTTCGCTAGGACGTAATGCTTGCCCGTGATCTCGCGCAGGTGCTCTACACAATAGGCCGCATAGCCCTTGGGTGCGTTCAGCCCCGTCCCGATAGCGGTGCCCCCCAGATTGACCGCGTAGAAGGCGGCTTCCACCTGCTTCAGCGCGCGGATCTCCCCTTGGAGGCTGCCTGCCCAAGCGTGAAACTCCTGGCCGAGGGTCATAGGCACTGCATCCTGAAGCTGCGTCCGACCGATCTTCACGATGTCGGCGAACTCGTCCCCCTTCGCGTGCAACGCAGCCGCGAGGCTCTCGAGGCCAGCCATGAGACGTGCATTCGCGAGGACCACACCGACATGCAGGGCTGACGGATACGCATCGTTCGTCGACTGAGAGGCGTTGACGTGATCGTGGGGATTGCAATGTCTGTACTGGCCTTTTCCATGCCCCATCAACTCGAGGGCTCGATTTGCGATGACCTCATTGGCGTTCATGTTGGTGGACGTGCCAGCGCCGCCCTGCAGAACGTCGATCTGAAAACCGTCGTGTAGCTTGCCGGCGATGATTTCGTGACAGGCACCCTCGATCCCCGCAAGGATGGGCTCAGACAGAATTCCACATTCGCCGTTCGCGCGCGCCGCCGCGAGCTTCACCATCGCCAGCCCTCGGATGAGATCCGAGTGGTGACAGATGGGCACGCCGGTGATGTGGAAGTTCTCCAGAGCTCGTGCCGTCTGCACTCCGTAGTAGGCGTCCGAGGGGACCGCCTTTTCGCCGAGGAGATCGCTCTCGATACGCGTATCTGCGCTGTCATTCATAGTCGATGGAGGCCGTGACCTACTGTGATCGCTCGCCCCCTACTCGGGTTGCAACTAGGTGGCTTGTCTGCATCCTAGCTGGCAGGCCGTCCAGAAAGCCCTGGGATAGGAAGTCCATGCGCCGAGTATCTGGGTGGCAAGGTAGAGGGTATGGGCAGTGGAGGGCCGTTGGATGGGGCATGCGGGCTGTGGGGCGTTGGAGGACGAAGCCTGGATGGGGATGTAGGTCGCCCATCCCCACCAGAGTCAACGGGGTACCTACTCGGACTTAGGCCACCCAAGCTCCCGCATCCGATTCAGGACGTCTCACGCGGCCGTTGCTTCCGTTTCCTGCCCTTTGATGGAGCTTGCCCGAAGGCACCCGCCGATCACGGTCTTGATCCGGTAGAACGTGTTCTCCACGCGGCCTTGGTGGAGGAACAGGCATCGTGTCGTTCCGGCCCCGCATCGCCGCACTCCCCCAGGGAATCGTCATCCAGCCCGGCGACACCTGGCACTTTCAGTTCTGGTTTCGCGACCGCAACCCCGGGGTGACGTCGAATACGTCATCGGCGGTTCGGATCGACTTTGACTGAACCTGCTCGTCAACGCAGAACGACGAGGTGCGTTGCGGCACTGGGCACGGGGCGAGCCGGCGCGGGGAACGCGGCTAATCGCGTGGCCCGCTCCGACTGACGCCTTCGGCGTACCAGCGGAGCGACGACGAGAGCCCATGGCGAGTGGTGGAGCGAGGTCGCGTTTCCCGCCGTCGAACGGAACCTGACGCTCTTTTACCGCCGCGGGACCGAGTGATGAAGCCGGTCTCGCTGTGTAGCGGTAGCCTGCGCAACATGGCCGGAGGGAACTGGTCCTTGAGCTCGGGCGGCGTCGACCGCTGGGTCACGTTCATGCCGCAGTCGATCGCGCGGCGTGCGCCATGCTGGCGGGAGAGATGAGCGTGCCAGGGCTCACATACGGACGCCGTCCACGTGTCGGGAGCCGGGTCCCCGCTCGGCGTTGGACCCTCGTACAATCGCATTCATGCACTGGCTGATGAATCGTCTTCGCCTGGATGGGCTCCAAGGTTTCGTGGCCCTTGGAGTCCTGTTCGCTAGCTCGGCCTCCGCTGGCCAGTGCACCGACTGGGCGCCGGGGTTCGGTCGACGGGGGAGCGACGGCAGCGCCACCGCGATATTCATCGATGAATCGGGGCCAGGTCCGCGTCTCATCGTCGGTGGGACGTTCACGGAGATCGGGGGGGCCCCGATCGACGGCATTGCCGCGTACGACGGAACGAGCTGGGCCCAGATCGGGCCTCCGTTAGCCGGGAGCCCCACGGCCTTCGCCATGTACGATCTCGGGGGCGGACCAGAGCTGTACGTCGCGATTCCCGCAGGTACCGGCCCCGCGCTTTGGCGACTGAACAACGGACAGTGGGTCGATCTTGGGGTGTCGGCCTCCTCGGTCCGCGCCATGGAAGTGTACGACGACGGTACGGGCCCTGCCCTCTACGTCGGAGGCTTCAACATCAATGCGCCCGGCGTACCGTCCGGCGCGCTCCTGCGCTACGACGGTGCCTGGACGAACGTCGAGGGTGCCGCGCCCCAGCCGGGAGTTCGTGTCTCATCGCTCTCCGTGCACGACGATGGGTTCGGCGACGCACTCTACATCGGTGGGAGATTCCTGGCGTTCGGCCCGCTGCACAACGAGGACCTGGTGCGGCTCTCGGGTTCGACGCTCGAGCCGGTGACGAATCCGGGTCCATCCCCGTCGGCCGGTAACGCGAGCAACGGGATCCGGGCCATGGTGTCCGCGCGCCGAGGCGCGGCATCGGTCCTTCACATCTGTCTGAACCTGCCGGCCCAGGGCGGCGGCGCCGATGACTACTGGTTCTTCTCCGGGCCGACCTCCTGGGTCAGTGCGGGATACGCGGACGGCATCGATAAGTTCGCGATCCAGCGGCGCCCCGGTGGCGCGGATGTCGTCTGGGGCGTCGGAGAGCACGCCCTCTACGCGTTCACTGGAACGGTGCAGGGGCGGATCGGCAAGCCATGGTATTCGGGGCTCTTCAATTCCGTCGCCGTGTTCCCGAGCGCCTCAGGTGACGAGATCTGGGTTGCGGCGCAGGGTGCGACGAACGCGATTGGGCAAGCTGTCCAGCGCTGGGACGGCGCCGTCCTCACGCCGGCCGGGCCGGGGCCGGTGTTCTCGGACATCGTGCACTCCATGTGCGTGCACGATTTCGGCGAGGGCGACGAGCTGGTGCTACTCCCGTTCGATAGCCAATGGCGCTTCTCCCACTTCAATGGGGATGAGGTGCGGCGCGCGGCGTTCCCCGAGGTGGGGGGAAGCGGCTTCCCCGAATTCTACTCGGCCGCCTCCCACGACGGCGACCTCTACGCCGGAACGTCGGCGTGGTTCGGGGAAGGGCCTGCGGTCGCGCGCTTCGACGGATCGGCGTGGACATTCCTCGGCAGTGGCCTGGCAGGCACCTCGGGCGAGTACGTCCTCGACATGATCTCGGCAGACCTCGGGTCGGGCCCGGAGCTCTTCATCGCTGTCTCTTATACACATCTGACGCTGCCGACGATATGCAGTG
>CAJXRJ010000302.1 GCA_913058555.1 uncultured bacterium | reverse complement strand
CCCTTCGCCCCCGCGGCGGTCACCACGCTCGTGGCGGCCTTGGCGCTGGGGCTTGGGGCGTGGACGGCCTACGGGATCCTCTTCGCGTAGGGGCTCGCTTCAGTCTCGCGCCAGCGGGGCACTGATCGAGAGGGAGAAGAGCGGCGGTTCATCGCCGCTCGGTGCCTCCACCTCGATCACTTCGGTGGTGGGGACGGGCAACGCGGCGGAGTACATGTTGTTGCCCATGTCCTCGTCGGGGGCGCGCCGATGCAGCCGGTACTTGCCGGTCGACGGGAAGGACACTTTGCAGACACGGGCCTTCACCTCGCTCGGCTTGAGGCGGATGCTCGTGCCCTCTGCGGCGGTGCCCGGCTCGCCCTTGAGGTGCCACGTGACGCCGTTCGGTGTATCGCTCGGGGCGGTTCCGACAATACGGATGACGGCCTGCATGGGACCCGTGAAGACGATGTGCAAGGAGTCTCCAATCCCCTGCACGTCCTCGACGCGGTAGGATCGACCGCCGCCGGTCTCGAAGACAGCCGAGGCTCGGATGGCGGTGGGAACGATGTAGGGCTCGTCATCCCCCGTGAGGTGCATCCACGTTCGCTTGCCAGCTGGGTCCGCGGCGAAGACCGACATCTGTGGACGATGATGCTTGCCGACGTCCGACCCCTCCCAGGTAACCTGGATTTCGCGGGCATAGTCCCCAAGCCTGAGGCCGTCAACGCGCGGGTCGCGGGCTTCCCCCGACGGCCCCGCCCGGACGCCCTCGATCGTGGTCAGGGGGACGTTGCCCGAGAGGTAGAGAGACACGCTGTAGGTGCCGGCAGGCACCGCGGTGGCGACAAACTCTCCGTGACCAAGGTGCTTCACCCATACCCGGTCCTCGGGTTCGCTCTTTGGCCGGTCGGTGCGCTTCATTCGCATGCCGAGCATGTCTTCTGGCGCCGCGATGT
Organism: uncultured bacterium; assembly: GCA_913058555.1. Lineage (GTDB taxonomy): Bacteria > Planctomycetota > UBA1135 > UBA1135 > Saltatorellus. The sequence goes on along the minus strand of CAJXRJ010000302.1, from coordinate 7,647 downwards.
CACCGCAGTCGATCTGCGCCTTGAAGGTCGTGCCGCGGCTCAGTTGGATCTCGATCGGTTGGCTCAGATCAAGGCGGCTGAGCGCCCTGAACTCATCGAGGAATTCTCCGTCGTTGGACGAGACCTTCAGAACCTCTCCGCCGAAGAGGCACTGGTCAGCGGTGAAGCGGCCCTCGGCATCCGTTCGAAGGCTTGTGCCAAAGTGCCCGGGGGCATCGATGGAGACCCATGCCTCGCGGAAGGGCCGCCCATCGTCGTCCAGCACGAGGCCTTGGATGGGCGTCGCCTCGACGAACTCCATCTTCAGTTCGCCCAGGTCCTTGCCCTTGTCGATCTCGACTTCCGTGAGCGTGAGATGGGCGAACGTCTCTTGGAGCTTGCCGCGGTGAAAGCGGGCGGCCTTGACGGTGAACGGGGGAGCCAGCTTCTTGTCCCTCGGGAGTTCAAAGCGTGCGTGCCCATTCTTGTCCGTGACGCCCGCGACGAATCCAGTCATGCCCATGGGACGCCCGCCGACGTCTAGGCTGTGCTGTAGCTGGACGTGCGCTCCAGCGATGGGAGCGCCGGCCGTATCAACGAACCTCGCCGTGACGGCGGCGCGACTCGGAACTTGGACCCGCCATTTCTTGTTTTCAGCGCGGGCCACGGGCCCCGTGCCCTTGACGGTCCAGGAGCTTCCGCGGGTTGGAAGACTGATGCGGGCCTCAAAGGGCCGGCCGCCGGTCACGAACATCGGGAACCTGGCCTTGCCGCCGTGGATTGGTTGCTCGTAACTCTGTGGAGTCGGCGTGCCGAGGGTCTTGCCGGGGAACGAAACGGAGATCGTCCCCTCGCCGTCCGAGGGCCGACCCGCCTCAAAGAGCTCAATATCAAGGGAGCCGGTTCCCGGGAGCTGGAGCTCACGCTCGCGGGCGCCTGGAAGCAGGCTGAAGGGTTTGAATCGGCCCGAGGCCCGTGCGCCTGGCTCGTACTCGCCGACCCCGGGGACGGCGATGTAGACCGTTTCGATCGAGTACTTGTAAGCGGAGCCAGGACCGGGCTCGACGTCGTCGAGGGTCGTTCCAAGCCACGGGTTCTGGAACTTCACGGTGCCTTCCCTCGTGAACCGTTCCGTGGAGTCGAAGTACGGCATGCTCTCGAAAGCGGACTTCGGACGCCTGGTCTTGAGGATGGCGCCCACCAGAACCGGCATCGACGCCGGGGCGCCAGTTTCATCCATGACCCGCACCGTCAGGCGGTGGGCTCTCTCCAGCTCAAGGGTCGAGGCGTCGGTTCCGGGTTCGATGACCTGGATTCCCAAGGCCTCGTCGGTGCTCGCGATGGCAAAAACCCGTTCGTCCGCAGGGATCTGGACAATGCCGCCGTCGTCCGCGAGCTGGGCTCTCCCATAGGTCGCCATGAAGTCAGGGACGGATGGCTCGTTGAAGGCAGAGAGCGTCTCCCTGAGTCCTTGGGCGACCGTCAGCATTTCGGCCTCGGTCATGGCGATGACCTCGGCCTGGGGTACCGGGGTGGCCGACGCACCATCCACCACGGAAAGGGGGATTGTCGACAGGCGTGGGATCGTCTCCCTGGGGTGATCCTGCGGAGACTCGAGTTCGGCGGGCAGATGCGCCGGCTGTGGGGCTGGGCCGGCCGGAGTCGCCGCGTCGGATCGCGCCAAGTCGACTTCGTCGGCATTGGCCTCCCCCGTTCCCCACAGGGCAAGCCACGCCAGTGAAGCGGCGATGAGGGCACCCGCGGCGACGAGAACCGGCCAGGCTAAGAGCCCGCCAGCGGACGCGGCGCCGGTGGCGGCCAGCTTCTCGGGGCTCTGTCCCGCGAGGGGGGCAAGGAACGCCGCCCATGCGCGTCGGGATCCGTACTCGCCGTCGAGGTCGACGCGGAGCTTCTCCAGGCCGCGTTGGATGCGGCTGTGGATCGTTGAGACAGGGACACCCTCGGTCTCCGCGATCTTCGCTGGCATGGCGCCGTCGTAGAAGCGGGCGATGATGGCGCGGCGCTGGGCCTCGGGCAGGGATTCGATGCGGGCGAGGAGAACGCGCTGACGCTCCAGGAGTTCGGTGTCGTCCAGGGCGCTTCGGCCTACGGATAGGTTCCCCGTCTGGGCGCGTTCATCGGCAAGAAGGCCCTCGTGGGCGTTCCGGCGCCCGGCGCTCCGCCGGCGATTGCGAACCACGTTCTTGGCGATGCCCGCAAGCCACCGCCGGCCGGAAAGGCCCTCCGGGACGGGGGCCTGTTCGAGGGCGATCCAGGTTTCTTGGGCGACGTCTTCCGCTTCGTGGCCGTCGCGCACGAGCGCGCGGGCGAAGTTTCGGAGCCAGTCGGCGTGTTGGAGGAGCTGGTCCACGGTGGGCGAGCTGGGAGGGTGGGGTGCAGTTTGAAGTTCCATGACACCCCCCCGTGTCCAGCCACACGAGATCCTACGCACACATCTTGGAGAACTAGACAAAAAGGCCCCGGCCGCCCCTGGGGGCGGCCGGGGCCTTTATCGAATGGGTCATCTGGGCGGCCTCGCCCAGGGCCTCTTCGCTTAGGGAAGCACTTGCAGGGTGACCACGTTCGAGACGTAGTCGTAGGGCGAAAGGGTGATCACCGTGTGATGCAGGGTGTAACCCACGAGGCCGCTGGTGAACTGAGGGCTGAGCTGCACGTGCATGCTGGCGGCGCCGTTGGCGTCTAGAACACCCCTGGAGTTGCCGAAGATCTGGCCCTGGGCGTCGAGAATCCCAAAGCGCGTCACCCTGTCGAAGTTGATGGGGACGTGGAGCCCGCCAAGCACGAATCCGTCGCTCGTCCCCGTGAAGTTGGACAGCAGGATGTACTCGCGCCCCGCAAAGGACGACCCCGCTTCGATCTGCAGGTTCTGGCGCTCGGACTGCGAGACCGACGCAGAGCTGCGGCTGCGGATCATCGGCTTGCGGGGGCGCACCAAGGCGATCCAGTCTTCGTTCGCCGTGTTCGGGGCAGTGGGGACGTTCTTCCAGCCGCCGCCGGTGCCGAGGATCTGCGTTCCACCTTCGAAGGCTCCGTTGCGCGGGTTGAACCACTCCAGGCGGAACTCGCGTCCATAACCCTCGAGGTTGATCTCGCCGGTGGTGGAGGCGTTGGGGTAGTAGATCGCGTAGACCTCACCCGGAAGGGCGAAGACCTCGGCGCCGCCGAATGCGCCATTTTCATTGCGCACAAGATCGTCCATCGGCGACATGTCCCAGAAGGGAAGGTGCCCCTCCATGAACGAGCGTGCGTGCTTGACGGACTGCCACATGTTCGCGCGGGTGCGGAAGTCCTCGAGGTTGAGGTCACCGCCCAGGGGTAGGTCGTGATAGCCGAGGTAGAACTCCACGCCGCCACCGCTGAAGAGCGCGTCGTACATGATGCGCTTCCTGGTATCCGTCGCGTTCTGCGCGGTCAGGCCCGTTTGCCATGGGCCTTGTTCATCCGCGTCGACGATCCAAGGCTTGCCCGCCTGCTCGGTCCAGCGCCGCACTTGCTCGACCTGGGAGTCGGCGCCGTTGGGCTCAAACTGCAGCGACGCTGCGTCGAAGTTCGTGTTCGTGGCGAGGGACTGAAAGAGGGCGAGGTCGTTGGGGTTGTTATGGATCGCAACCGCGTGCTTGTCCGCGTCGTGGGCTTTGACCCAGGCCGCAAACTGATCGAGTTGGCTCAAGGAGAAGTCGCTCTCCTCGCAGAGGTTCCAACGGATCGCCGGGTGGTGTCCGAAGCGAGCGACGAGCTCGCGGTAGAAGAGCTTGCGCTCGACGCCGAGGTTGCCATCGTCCAGCCACAGCTCGTTGTCGATCTCCGTTTCGTTCATCACGAGGGAGAGCGATATTCCGCAGCGCTGGGCGTGCTCGAAAATGGTGTTCCACTGACGCAAGCGGCTCGTGTCGTAGTGGGTCTTTTCGAACGCGCGACGCTTCGGGCCGAGGAAGGGGTACGTGTCCTCGCCATCGCCGCCGAGGTTCATCACCATCAGGAAGAGCGAGTTCACGCCGGCTTCCTCGAGGTAGTTCAGTGCGCCGATGACTCCACGGCCGTCGTCGGATGAGTTGCCACGATCAAGGATGGGGTCGCCGCTACGCCAATCCGCCACGTGGGGCGCGTAGCTATGGAGGAGACCTTCGCCGCCTGATTTCGTGACGTCGTCGATGCACGTGAGCCCGAGGAAGTTCTCGGGGCCGTTGACACCTGCCTTGAGGTAGTAGGGCCCAAACTCAAACTTGCGGTAGTGCTTGCCGACGTCCTGGAGTGTGCCTGTGCGGTAGAAGCCGCGGGCTTCGGACGTTATCTTGGAGACGTTGAACGGCACCACGAGCCCATCCAAGGGGGCAATGGCCTGGCCCGCGCTCGGGTTGAGGTCGATCGCGACATTGGTGCCGCGGCGCATGCTCGCAGTGGCTGTCCACGCGCCTCGGACCGGAGGAAGGAAACGCACCGCCCAGCGGTTGCCCGCGTCGCCGCGAAGGCCGTCGGCGTCGAAGTAGCCGGGCACGTTGAACGTTCGTCCCCCTGGACCGTCGAAGCGCACGGTCAGCTTCAGGTCGAGGAACGGGTTCGGGTTGTTGCTCGTCTCCGACGCCCACGGGCCGCTGAAGCTCAGCTCCACGGGGGAGAGTGCGGTCGGCGTGGCGGGCTTGAGGAGCCATGAACCATCGCCAGCGGAGGGGGCGTTCACCCCCGGCTCGCGAATCAGGAAGGAGGCGACGTCGATGTGGGGCGCGTCGAAGAGGAGCGAGGTCACCACGGTGCCGGGGGCGAGGGGCGCACCGTTTGCGCCGCGGAGGTCTTCAAAGCGGAAGCCAAGGCCGAAGACGCCCTGGCCCGCGTTCGGGCCTCCCTCGACGTTCATGCCCGTGTTCGACCAACCGGAAAGGGCGACGGGGTTGCCGGTGGACCCATCCGGAAACTTCGGACGGACGGTGACGGCGTCGAAGGTCGATCCCTTCACCTCGAACAGGAAGAAGTCGGCGGCGTTGCCAGCTCCCGGACTCCAATCGCCGAGCACCACTTCCCAATCCCCTGGGGTGCCGTTGCGGATGAAGTAGGACTCGAGGTTGCGGCCGTCGGCGCTGCGGACGGTCGTGGCCCTCGGGTGATCGAGCTTGACCGGCCCGGCCGAGAAGCCGGGGCGAAGGCTCGTGTAAGGAACGGTTTCGCCCGCCGAGACGATGGTGTTGATGTAGCTGCCTGAGAGGACAACCGAGATCTGCTCCGCGCCTGCGGAGGAGGCTCCTGCGAGGGCGGCCACGGCCGCTGCCCATCGGGTGAAGTGGGCGCGGCGGGGAGCAGTGCCGTGGGGGTCGAGCTGTGGCTTGGCCATGGTCGGATCTGAAGGGGGATCACCTGAGCGGCGATTCACGCAGTGGGGGGGAAGCGGGAATCCCGCAACTGCGGTGGGATTCGGTTGAAAGCGAGGGCCAGATGCCCCGGGCTGGGATCCGGTTCCCCAGGTGAGGGATCCGGTGGTCACGTCGAGAGGCTGACAACCGTGGGTGGAGAGCCGCTGAAGGTTGCGTTGGGGAAACTGAATCACGAAACGAAATCACGGGCGGGCTGGTGGGAATCCCAGTGTGGCTCGCCCTTCGGCTGAAGCCCTGATTGGGGAGGCGCCACAAGGCAATCAGCGCCGCTCGAGTCTCCTCGGTAGTACTCTGTGCCGATGGGACGTCAGGACGATCGATCAGGGTTCGGGAGCTTCGGTGATCTTCGCAAGGCCCTCAAGAAGGAGGCCGGCGAAGAGGAACCCGAAGTGAGCGAGCATTCATCTGCCCCCAAGGGCGGGGCCGAGGACCGGGGTTGGACCCTCGAAACAGACGACGGGGAGCCGTACGAATTTGACGCGGCTGACCTTGAGGGACTTCCGGACCCGGATGCCGCTATTCCCGCTCGCATCGCTGGCCGTCCAGGGGCCTTTGGCCCGATGGAGCACGGTCCGGCTTGTTACGCCGACCTCGAATCCGAGGAGATGGACCTGGTGAAATCGTTCCGCCTGCGGACGGTCTTCCCCGAGGACGTGCTGGCGGAGCTGAACGACCTACCGGAGGACCCTACGCCAGGGGACATCGAAGGGCGGCTGGATCTGCGCGGCGAGACCATCTACACGATCGATGGAGCCGACGCGAAGGACTACGACGACGCCATCGGGATCAAGCCGCGTGAGGGCGGGGGATATCACCTGAGCGTTCACATCGCCGACGTGAGCCACTACGTCCGGCCCGGGACGACGTTGGATGACGAAGCCCTTGCCCGTGGCACGAGCGTGTACCTGCCGGATCAGGTGATCCCGATGCTCCCGGAGGTGCTCTCCAACGGGCTTTGCTCTCTCGTGCCCAAAAGGGACCGGCTGGCGTACTCGGTATTCATGGAGTTCGACGAGGCGGGGGAACGGCTGAGCGCGAGCGTCGCGAAGAGCGTCATTCGCAGCGTCCATCGCAACGAATACCGGATCGTGCAGGAACTGCTCGACGGCGTCGACTCCGAGGAAACACGCGAGATCGAGTTCCTGCGCGAATCCCTCGAACAGTTCTCCGACTGGACGCGCGTTCAGCAGCGGATCCGCGATGCAAAGGGGTCGCTCCGCATGCAGTCGCGCGAGAAGAAGTTCGTCTTCGATGAGGCCCACGAGGTCAAGGCCATCGTCGACGCGCCAAAGTACTTCTCCCAGACGCTGATCGAAGAGACCGCCCTGGCGGCCAACCAGGCCGTGGGCGATACCTTCCGCGCGAAGGGCCTTCCGACGATCTACCGGGTGCACCCGGAGAAAGATCCCGAGGAGATCGAGCGCGTGGCCGCGATGCTCGCGAAGTTTGGGATTCGCGTGCCCACGAAGGATCGGCTGAGTGGGCGCGACATTGGGCGAATGATTCGGTTGGCGCGTCGCAAACGAAACGCGGAAGCCCTCGTGCAACGCATCATGGGCCTCATCGAGCGGGCTGTGTACGAGGTCAAAGACCACGAAGATGTGGCGACCCACTTCGGCCTCGCGCGGAAGGCATACTTGCACTTCACCTCGCCGATCCGGCGCTACCCAGACCTGATTGTGCACCGCTGGCTGCACGCCGTGGAAACCCGCGAAGCGGAGGCGGCGGAGGAACTCTCGACCCTTGCGATGATCGAGGACCTGAACGACACCGCGGCCCACTGCAGCGTGCAAGGGGAGTCGGCTGGCATGGCCGAGATGGCGGTGAAGGACCTGAAGGTCTGCCAGTTCATGGAGCCCCGCATCGGCGAACGATTCGACGCCAAGGTCATCCGCGTTTCGCGGGGTGGCATGGAGGTGGAGATTGGCGAGCTCAACGTCTCGGGGTTCTTGCCCGCCCGCGCCATCGGCGACAGGCCGCGCGTGGAGGGATCGACCCTGAAGATCTTCGTGGGCAAGAAGGTCTTGTCGTTTACCGAGGGCTACGTCGTCGCGGTCCAGGTGAAGGACGTGGACTTCATTCGCCTGCAGGTCATGTTCGAGCTCGCGGGTTAGCTCTGTTGAACTAGGAACGCCGCAACACAAGCAGAGCCCCCAGGCGCCGCCGGGGCGTCGGGGGGGCATCCGCCGGGTCCATCCGCCGGGGCGGCCAGATCAGGCGGCCAGATCAGGCGGCCAGATCGGGCGGCCAGATCGGGCGGCCAGATCGGGCGGCCAGATCGGGC
>CAJXRJ010000301.1 GCA_913058555.1 uncultured bacterium | reverse complement strand
GTATAAGAGACAGGGCGTGGGGGCGGACGGCCGTTCCTGGTCTGGCGCACAGGGGATTCAGTGGGCGCAGGAGCGCGCTCGCATTCCGATTCCCGTGGACGGGCAAAACGCTCTGGTCGACGGCGCTTTGGTTCACCTGGGGCCGCAGCGGTGGCTGCTGTACCTCGGGCAGCACCACCTCATCGCGGACGCGTGGTCTGCGTCGATCTGTCTTGCGCGCCTTGGGGAGCTCTACGCCGGCGACGGTGGGGAGGGCGATCCCAGCGGGCGGCCTCAGTTTGCGACGTTCGCAGCATCCGCCGCCGAGCTCGAAGGGAGGGCGGCCTTCGGTCGCGCGCGCTCCTATTGGGAATCGCGCCCTCCGGCGCCCCCGGAAGGCACTGGTTTCTATGGTGGACTCAGGCCCGCACGGGCGTCGGCGCGCACCGACCGCGTCGAGTGTCCCCTGGGGCCTGAACGGTCGAGGCAACTCCAGGCCCTCGCCAAGCGGCCCGGGATAGCAGGTCTTTCGGCAGACCTGTCGATCATGCAACTCTTCGCGGTCTCTTTGACCGCGCTCATGCAGCGCGTTGGTGCGGGTCACGCCTCCCAGTCGATCCTGATTCCGATTCACCATCGAACGACCAAGGCCCTGCGCGAGACGATCGGCCCCTTGATGGAGGTCCTTCCCGCGCGGGTGGATTGCGCTCCCGGTGCCACCTTCCGATCCGTCTACGGATCCGTTCGCTCCGAGTTTCATTCACTCCTTCGGCATGCCCTCCCGGGGGCCTGCGCGGTGGCGAACACGCGTGGCGTCGATGTGGTGCTCAACTACATCACCGCCCGGTTCGGCGACTTCGCTGGCATGCCGACACGTACGACGTGGATTCATCCCGACCACGGGGATCCCTCCCACGGGCTGCGTCTCCAGGTACACGACTTCCACGGCAGTGGGGAGTTCCACCTGCAGTTCGACATGCAGTGCGACGTCTTTGGCGCCGCCGAAAGGGAGGCGTTGCCGCGCCACCTGTGTGCCCTGATCGATGGGATGCTGCGGGATTTTGACGCGGAGATTCAGACGGTGCCGCTCGTCTCGGAATCCGAGCTCGAGGAGCTGGCGCGGGGCAAGGCCGATCCAGACCCGATGGCCGACCAGGAACCCAGCGTCCTTGCGGCCTTTCACGCGCGCGCGACCGAAGGCCCAGCGTCGGTCGCCATCCGCGAGAGGTCCGGCTCCGGTGTTTGGCATGACCTGAGCTACGGTGCGCTTCGGTCACGGGCGCAAGCGTTCGCGGCAGCGCTCCGGCGCCGCGGCATCGGCCCGGGAGACCTCGTGGCGCTGCACCTGCCTCGCTCCATCGACTTCGCTGTCGCTGTGCTCGGGACCATGGAGAGCGGTGCGGCCTATCTCCCCTTGGACACGGCCTCCCCGGCCCCGCGCCTGGGGAAGGTCATCGCTGACAGTTCTCCGGTGCTCCTCGTGGTCGATCCGTTGAGTCCTCTCTCGGAGCGGTACCCGGGGCAAACGGCGACCGTTGCAGATCTCGAAGGAGAGGACCCGGGGACACTGGCCAGCGAGGCGCCCTGTGTGCGGCAGAACCTTGCCTACGTGATCTACACCTCCGGGTCGACCGGCGCTCCGAAGGGCGTGGAGATCTCCCATGGCGCGCTGGCCTCCTACGTCCTTTGGGCCCGCGCGGCCTATGTCTCCGGGGTTGAGGCTGGCTCGCCCGGTGTCGCCGGTGGGTCGGCCCGCGTGTTCACGGGGGAGCCTGTCAGTGCGGCGTTCTTCTCTCCGACGTCCGTTGATCTCTCGGTCACGTCACTGTTTGTTCCGCTTTGTTCCGGCGGCACCGTGCATCTTTATCGCGAGACGATTGGCGAACATCAGGGACTGGTCGTGCTCGATGTCTTCGAGGACGACCCCGCTGACCTCATCAAGCTGACCCCCGCTCACCTTGCGCTCCTCCTCGAACGCGGCGGCAAGGGCTACGAGCGGCTTCGTACCCTGGTGGTTGGCGGGGAGAACCTCACCCGCTCCCTCGCATTGCGCGCCCAAGATGCGTTCGGCGAACGCGTGGCGATCTTCAATGAATATGGACCGACGGAGGCCACCGTCGGCTGCTTGATTCACCGCTTTGATGGTCAAAAAGACGCGGGCAAGTCGGTTCCCATCGGGCGCCCTATCCCAGGCGCGCGCGCCTACATCGTCGATCGCCATGGTGGGCTTCTGCCCCCCGGGGTTCCCGGTGAGCTTTGGATCGGCGGGCAGGGGCTCGCGGAGGGTTACCTCGGACAGCCTGGCTTGACGGAGCAGCGCTTCCGCCCCGACCCCTTTGCCAGCGCCTCCACACCCGGCGCGCGGGTCTACTCCACCGGCGACCTCGTGCGCGAAGATCCTGCCACGGGGCTTTTGGTCTACCTCGGCCGCCGGGATGGGCAGGTGAAAGTGCAGGGCGTGCGGATCGAGCTCGGTGAGGTGGAGGCGGCGATCCAGGAGCACCCCGGGGTGGCGTCGTCCGCCGCGGGTCTCTACCGCGCGACGGCGGCTTCGGGGCCACGGGTGCGGGCCGACGCCTGGGATGACGTCCGTTACTGCGCCCGCTGCGGCCTCGCGTCGAACCATCCGGATGCCCACATGGAGGGCCACGAGGTGTGCGCGGTTTGCGTCGAGTTCGATGGCTATCGGGACGCCGCGGAGCACTACTTTGGCACGCCAGACGAGATGCGCGCTCTGCTGGGGGAGCCCCGCGGCGCCAGCGGGAAAGCGCCCGACTGCATGGCTCTCTTGAGCGGCGGGAAAGACAGCACCTACGCGCTTTATCAGCTCGTGGAGATGGGGTACACGCCCCTCGTCTTTAGCCTCGACAACGGCTACATCTCCGAAGGCGCAAAAGGGAACATCCGGCGGGTCGTGGAGCACCTCGGGCTGGAGCTTGTGATGGCGACGACGCCCTCCATGAACGCGATCTTCAAGGACAGCCTGAGCCAGTTCAGCAACGTCTGCCAGGGCTGCTTCAAGACGATCTTCACCCTCTCCACGAACCTTGCGCGGGAGCGCGGGATCACGCGCATCGTCACCGGATTGTCCCGCGGCCAGATCTTCGAGACGCGGCTCGCTCCGATCTATCGGGCGGGCATTCGGGACCCGGAGGAGGTGGATCGGTACGTACTTGATGCCAAGCGGTCCTACCACCGCATCGACGACGCCGTGTCGAAGCACCTCGACGTGTCTGCATTCCAAAGCGACGCGGTCTTCGAAGACGTGCAGTACGTGGACTTCTACCGCTACCACGACGTGCCCCTCGCCGAGGTGCTCGAGTTCATCGGCACCCGCGCCGCTTGGCGCCGGCCCGAGGACACGGGGCGCTCCACGAACTGCCTGATCAACGATGTGGGCATTCGGGTTCACAAGGAAGAGCGCGGGTTCCACAACTATGCGCTGCCGTATAGCTGGGACGTGCGTCTGGGCCACAAGACCCGGGACGAGTGCCTCGACGAGCTCAACGACGACATCGACGAGGAACGGGTTGCCGAGATCCTCCGCGAGGTGGGCGGCGGCCCTGGGTCCGATGGCGACGGGGACCAGGCGTCCATGAGGCTTGCGGGTTACTACGTGCCGGGGGAGGGGGCCCCTTCACCGATGGAGCTGCGTGAGTTCCTTGAGCAAAGGCTCCCCGCGGGCATGGTGCCGGCATCCCTCGTGCCCCTGGAAGTGCTGCCGCTCACGGAAAGCGGCAAGGTCGACCGTGCCCGTTTGCCTGACCCCTCGGGGGAGGCGGCGTCCCATGGGCCGGTGCCCCCCTCCAACGCCACGGAGCACTCGCTGCTCGAGGTATGGAAAGGCGTGCTTGGGCTCGTTGAAATCGGCGTCGAGGATCACTTTCTGGACCTCGGCGGGGACTCCATCCTGAGCCTGCAGGTCGTCGCGCGCGCGCGGGCCGCCGGCCTTGAGCTCTCCCCCCGGGACGTCTTCGATGCGCCGACCGTCCGCCTCTTGAGCGAGCTGGCCAAACCCGTCAAGGAGTCCACCGAGACCGTGGACGAGGAGGGCCCGGTGGCGCTCTCCCCGATCCAGCGCTGGTATCTCGACGGCGACCCCGAGTACCCCGGGCACTTCGCTATGTCCGTCGTCCTGCGGGTTGATGGGGCGGGCGCGAGCGAAGAGCGGTGGCACTTCGCACTGCGCTCGGCCTTGGCCGAGGTTCAGGCGCATCACGGTGCCCTGCGGCTGCGCGTGCAGCGCCCGAGTGACGAGCAGGGCGCCGGCGAGTGGAGCGCGCAGGTGGTGCCGGTTTCGGGGTCGGCGGCACCGGTGCTCTTTGTCCTAGACGGGGCCGCCACCGTGGACGCTGCCGAGCAACAGCTTGGGCAGGCGTTCGACCTGGAGAAGGGCCCCCTTCTGGGGGCGGCGCTCATCCCCGGGGAAGCGCCGTGGCTGGTCCTCGCGGCCCATCACATGGCCGTGGACGCGGCCTCTTGGGTTCCAATCCTCGAGGACTTCGAGTCGGCCTACGGAGCCGCCCTGCGGGGCGTGCCAGTGGCGCTTCCAAAGAAGTCGCTCGGGTGGCGCGGCTGGGTGCAGCGAGCGAGGGGCCGAGATAGCGTGCCCCCTCTTCCGGGGCTGGCGGCGGGCCTCGAGGGCGAAGGGGAGTCCGTGGTCTTCAGGCTAGGCCGGGCCGAGACGGAACGGCTCTTGGCCCGGGAGTCCGGATCGGCGAGGACCCAGGATCGGCTCCTTGCGGCCCTCGCGGCGGCCGCCTCCAACGCCCTGGGTATGTCCGCGACCATCGTGGACGTGGAAGGCTTCGGGCGGGACCTCGACGTGAGCCCTTCCTCGGACGTGTCGCGCACCGTGGGTTGGTTCACCACGCTCTCACGGATCAGGCTCGACGGGGCGGACGCCGAGGTGGCCCTTGGGCAGGCCGCAGCGGCCAGGACCCGAATTCCAGTGAAGGCGCCCGTGGAGCCGGCGACGATTCTCTTCAACTACCTCGGCCGCGGCTCGTCGGGGCAGAACGGTCTCGTGCGGAGCATCGCCCGCCTTCGGGACGGCCGTGCGCGGCGCACCCACGGCCTTGACGTGCACGCCTTGGTGGAGGACGGCGTCCTTGAACTGCACGTGACCTTCGCGGCGCGGCTATGCCCACCAGGGCGTGCCCGGGCCTTCGGTGAGTCGATGCTGGCGGTGCTTCCGCGCATCGTGGACCTCGATCCCCCGGCCGGCGCCGGCGGTGACGCCGATCCTTCCATGGCGGATTCGGCCATTGCCGGTTCGGCCTTCGAGGGTTCGGGCCTCTCGGCCGCGGACCTCGACGATCTCTTGAGCGACTTTGGGGACGACTGAGGTGGGCCAGGCCAAACCTAACATCGGGAGCATCTTCCAGCTGACTCCCGTCCAGGAGGGGATTCTCTTCCACGTGGAGGCGGCGGGGGATGGGGACTCGTCCGACCGACCCTACGTGCAGCAGTTCACGTGCCGTCTCCGTGGGGACGTGGACCCCGGCGCCTTCCGGGCGGCCTGGCAGGCCGCCGCGGAGCGCCACGCGCCGCTGCGGACGTTCTTCACGTGGCGCGGCCGGCCCCATCCCCTCCAGGTGGTGCGCCAGACGGTGGCCATGCCGGTGGAGATCTTGGGGGACGCTGGTCCACTCGTCGAGGGGGCGGACGCCCTGGGGGAATGGCTCGCGGCCGATCGTGCCCGCGGCTTTGACCTTGAGAAGGCGCCCCTCTCCCGCGTCGCGCTCATGGGCGATGGCCACGGCGCGCAGCGCATGGTTTGGACGTTCCATCACCTCATTCTGGATGGGTGGTCCATGCGGATCGTACTTGACGAGGTGCTTCGGACGGTCGGTGGGGAGGCGCCGTCCATCGGCGAGCCTGGGGTGACGCAGGAGTCCTTCGTCGCCTGGCAACGGTCCCAGGATCCCGAGGCGGGTTGCGGGCATTGGCGCTCCGCTCTCGCCGGCGTGGAGGGACCGACGCGCATCGCGGCGGCCCCCGTGGCGCGCAAGGGCGAGGCGGGTTCTTATGGAGAGACCTCCCTCCGCCTCGACGCGGACGAAACGGCCGGCCTCGCGGCCTTCGCCCGCCAGAATCGAGTCACCCAGGGGGCGTGCCTACGGGCGGCCTGGGCCGCGACGCTCTCGGCGTTCAGCGGTGATGAGGACGTGCTCTTCGGGGCCACCGTGGCGGGCCGCGCCGCGCCCCTCGAAGGCATCGAGCGCGGCGTCGGCATGTTCATCAACACCGTGCCGGTGCGCGTTCAGGTGAGGGCCGAAGGGGGGCTCGCCGAGTGGCTTCAAGAGATCCAAGAGGGTCAGCTCAGCGCCGTGTCGGCCGAATCCATCGGGCTGAGTGAGATCCGGCGCGTGACGGATGTCCCTGCGGGCGTTCCATTGTTCGAGACCATCCTCGTGGTCGAGAACCACGCCACCGGGGGCGCGGGCGCCCCGTCGATCGAGGTGCTCGAGGCGCGGTACATCGAGCGCAGCAACTACGCCCTCGCGCTGCTTGTGGTGCCCGGGGAGGAGCTGGAGCTGATTGGCGTCTACGACGGCGCACGGATCGCGCCAGTCACCGCGACCGCCATGTTGCAGATGGCCGCGCGGTGCCTTCGTGTCATGGGTAGGGCCTCTGGCACTGCGTGGGTGGCTGCGCTCTTGGAAGCGCCCGACAGGGAGCCGCCCATCCGCTCCCCTTGGCCGGCGCCGGCGGAGCTTGACGTCGTACAGTCCATCGCGCGCAGGGCTGCGTCCCATGACGCCGCCATCGGCACCGCTGGAGATACCTGGAGCTACGGGGCGCTACACCGGCGCGCCCTCGCGGTCGCGGGGGGCCTCGTCCAGGGCGGCGTGGCGACCGGGGATCGGGTGGCGGTTCAGCTCGAGCGAGGCCCGGAAGCCATCGCTTGCATCGTGGGCATCCTGTACGCCGGGGCCGCGTACGTGCCCATCGATCCCGGGGCCCCGGAGGCCCGGCGTGACCTGATCCTGCGTCTCTCGGGGGCGCGGCTACTGATCGACGACCTCGCTGCGATCCCGGGGGACAGGGACTCGGCGGCGGCCCTTTCCGGGCCGGTGCACGTCCCATCGGAGGGCCTCGCCTACGTGCTCTTCACGAGCGGTTCCACGGGCGAGCCGAAGGGCGTCGAGGTGTCGCGCAAGAGCCTGTCCTACTCGACGTCCGCTCGGTCCGACGTGTACGCGGAGACGCCGCTCGGGGCGGACTCGCGGTTCCTGCTCCTTTCGCCGCTCCACTTCGATAGCTCGGTGGCAGGCCTTTTCTGGACGCTTCAGTTGGGCGGCATCTTGGTGCTCCCCGCCCCAGGGGAAGAGCGCGACCCGGGGACGCTCATCGAGTTGATCCAGCGCTTTCGCGTCACCCACACGCTCCTGCTCCCGTCGCTCCTCGACGCGTTGCTGGAGGGGGCGGCGGCGGCAGAACTCGCGTCCCTGCGCTGCGTGATCGTGGCCGGGGAAGCGTGCCCCGAGGGGCTCCCGCAGTCGCTGGCGGATCGCTGCCCAGGGGCGCGACTTTGGAACGAGTACGGCCCGACGGAAGCCACGGTGTGGGCCACCGTGCAAGAGCTTGCGCCAGGGCGGGCGGTGACGATCGGCGTGCCCATTGGCGGAGCCTCCGCCCACGTGCTGGGCCCGGGGTCGGTGCCGGTGCCGCGGGGCATCGCCGGCGAGCTGTGCCTCGCAGGTCCCGGGCTGGCGGTGGGCTATGCCGGAGACGCGGAGCTGACCGGGGCTCGCTTCCCCGGCGTTGAGTTCGTCGCCGATGGGCCGACCCGCGTCTACCGAACCGGCGACCGTGTGCGCGTCACGCCGGGCGGTGAACTCATGTTCTTGGGACGCGTCGATGACCAAGTGAAGATCCGCGGGCACCGGGTGGAGCTCGCCGAGGTGGAGGCAGGGTTCGCCGCAAGCGCCCTCGTGGAAGAAGCCGCGGCGGTTGCCGTGCCTGGCCTAGGGGGCCGAGGGAAACGACTGGTGGTGTACGTGACGTCGGCTTCGGGAGAAGCCACGTCGGACCGGATCCTGGGGGACGCGGCCACCCGACTGTCCGGGGCGATGCTCCCCGGTTCGGTGGAACTGGTGGAGCGACTTCCCCGCACTCCGTCGGGCAAGGTGGACCGACGCGCGCTCCTGGATCGTCCTGCGTCTGACGTGGATTCGGTCGCTGCTTCGATCATCGGGCGGCGCGCTCCGCGGAACGGGCTCGAGGTGAAGCTGCACGGGATCTGGTGCGAGGTCCTGGGCCTTGACGCGATCTCTGTGGAAGCCAACTTCTTCGAGCTGGGGGGGGACTCCCTCCTCAGCATTCGGATCCTGAGCCGAGCCCATAAGGCGGGGATCGAGATCACGCCGGCGGAGTTCCACGATCGGCCGACGATCGAGGGGCTTGCCCAAGTGGCCGCGGCTCGGGCGGCTTCGGGCGGTGATGTCACGGCGTCCCCGGGCGTGCCTACAGCGGCCGAGGGCTTGCCTTCCGGAGAGGTGCCTTTGACCCCGATCCAGCGCTGGTTCTTCCGGCTGGATCTGCCGGAGCGTCATCACTGGAACCTGTCTCTTATACACATCTGACGCTGCCGACGATATGCAGTGTGT
>CAJXRJ010000300.1 GCA_913058555.1 uncultured bacterium | reverse complement strand
GAGATCATGCCTAGTCTCGTGGGCTCGGAGATGTGTATAAGAGACAGGCCATAGTCAACGAGCCCTACGTCGACGCCCTCCTGGAGCTGATCGACACCCACGGGGAGCTCCTGAAAGTCAGCTTCGTTCAGGAGGAGCTCGACACCCTTCTAGCCCTCGCACCCGACCATGCCGCTCTCCGGACTCGCCTGGGATACGTCCGTGTCAAAGGCTCGGATGCAGAGGATCGGGCCGGAGCTATGCCCGCCAAGTGGATCCTCGAGGAAACCCAATTCGCCCAAGCCGAGCGAGCCCGCATCGCCAAGCTCTTGATCGAACTCCGGGAGGAGGACCCGAAGATCACCGAAGGCGAGCTCACCGCCGCGGAGAAGACCTGGGGCATCGAGTGGGCGACGCCGCTCAAGTCCAAGAAGCTCCGCGTGGTGTTCGACTCGGAGATCGAAGGGGCCGCCGAGGAGGCCCGCGAGCTCATCGAGAACATGAACTCGAGCTGGAGCCTCTTCGCGCAGCTCACTGGATCGAAATCGAAGTCACCGAAGGCCTTCACGGTGTTCCTGCTCAAGGGCGATTCGAAAGTCCCTGGCCTGATCGAGAAGTGCGATGAACTCGACTCGAGCGAGAAGGAAGTCTACCGGGGCCTTTACGAATACTCCGACAGCCTGACCCTCAACGGCTCGAGCATCGTCTGCTATCGGGAATCCGCTGCGCACCGCCTCGACACCGCGGTTGCCGAGTGGGTGAATTTCTACCTCTTCAACACTTACGGCGTATCGTTCGTGCGGGGCTGGGCCAGCGTTGGCATGCGGCACTACGTGACCGACATGCTGCTCGGCACACGGCTCACGTTCCCGGACGGGGTCGACGCGAGCCCGGAGATGCAACGCCAAGCGCGCGAGGGAACGCTCCCGGACTGCCTGACCGAAGCGCGCAAGGTGATGGCGAAAGCCAGCACTCGATACGTGCGGGATCTGATTGAACTGACGACGTATTCCATGGGCGACGATGAGATCGTGGCGTCCTATGCCCTCTTCGCTTATGTCATCGAAGGGCACGAACCGGAAGTCAGCCACAAGCTCCTTCGCAACGTCGCGCGCGCTGCGGACCTGGGCGCCGCCGCGAAGTTCGAAGACTCCCTCGAGATGCCCATCGAGGTGATCCAACAGCGCTTCGCCACATGGCTCGAGGAGATCGAAGATCGGCCCGGAATCCAAGCTTCCGGCAAGGCCCACGAAGCCGGCGCGAAGAGGAGCAAGAAGAAGTAACGGCCTAGTCCAGCCGCTCCTCGACCATGCCACCGCCAGCGCTCTCGTCCGGTGCACGCCATGAGCGAAGGCAAGCGCCGCCGCGTGAATCGACGCTCAGGATCAGATAGGACCACCCAGGGATGGCCCCTTCGATGTCCCTGACGCTCGGCACCGCGCCCGGGTCACTGGCAGCGTCAGCGGGGTGCGAATGCCAGACCCCCAGGACCTGAAGCCCCGAGCTCGCCGCTTCCTTCTCGACGGCCAGCCAGTGCGCTGGATCGAGCACAAAGCGCCCGCGCGCCAGGTGGCCGGCCAGATTGCTGGACAAAGTGACGCGATGGACGGCCCTTCCGCGGGCCCCATCGGCAGCGCACGTCCCCACCAACAGCCCACAGGCCTCCATGGGCATCGCGCCACGGGCCCAGGCGACCGCCTGAACCCGTGGCCCCTCACCCAAGTTCATCCTTGGCCCTTCGACCGAACGACCATCCGCGTCGCCACCCATAGACCTTCAGTCTGCGTAAGAACCGCCCGCGATTGTCAATACAGACGCCGCTTACCGCATCACTCGACGTAGACCTTGCCCCGAACGGGCCCCGCCCCAGCTGCTCCTCGCCTCCATTGGCCCCACCGCGATGACGATTCGACCTCTCTCCACGCTTGCTGCCCTTCTCGCAGCGAGCCCCCTCTGCGCCCTCGCAGGTGCGGTCCCGGCATCGCCCCACCGCGCCCCCCTGGCGTGGCTCACCGCCGCAGCGGATGATCCCTCGAAGGAAGCCGTGACGGCCTACGAATCCGCCCGCGACGCCGCCCTTGGGGTGCGCCTCGAGGCCCTCAAGGAGCTCGCTGACTGGTGCCAGAACCGGAAGGCCCTTCGCATCCGGAACGAGCTCTACCGCCAGATCCTCGAAGCCGAGCCCGACAACTCCATGGCGCGGAAGGTCCTGCGCTACCGCCGCGACCGGGACACGGGCGCCTGGACGCGCAAGGCTCCGCCCAGGGAGCCGAAGGCGGGCAAGCCCGAGGTCGTGAAGGAGGGAAACGAAAAGCTCGCCGCAATCAACGACGCCTACATCACGGCGGCGATGGACACCCTGGAGAGCGGTCGCTCGGACCTCGGTCCCATGTTCGTCCACGAAGCCATCGTTGAGCTCTCCAAGGCGGCGCCTGGACACCCGAAAGTCACCGCAGCCCTTCGTTTGGTTGCGGGCCCGGACGGGACATGGGTCCAAGCGGAAACCGAGGCGGCACGGGAGCGGCGAAAGCGCCTCGAGAAGGAGCTGAAGGCCTACGCCAAGGACACGCCGCCGGTGCAGAAGGGCTCCGTGCAGAGCGCCGAGGGCCAGTGGGGCGTGGCATGGACCGACCCGGTGGAAGCCGGCTTTGTGCGCGTGCTTGCTCCCTCGGATCTTCCCGAGCGCGAAAAGGTCGCCAAAGAGCTCTACCGACTATGGCGTCTCCTGCCATCCCTCACGGGCAAGGAAGTGGAGCCGCCCGAGTCCCAGTCGATCTACCTCCTGGAGTCGAACGGCCAAGTGCCGACGCTCGTGGAGAAATGCCCGTCGATCCCGTCCGACACTCGGACGATGTACAAGAAGATGTACAAGTACCTCGACGGCATCATCCCCGCGCCCGCGGCCTACGTCTGCTACGGCGAGAAGCCAGCGCACCGCCTCGAGACGGCAATCTGCTCCGCCGTGGAGCTCTTCCTCCTCAAGGACTACGGCATCACGTACCAGCGCGGCTGGGTGACCTCCGGTCTGCGCCACTACATATCCGAGCTCACGGTGGGAACGCGCACCACCTTTCAGGGCGGACTGCTCCCGACCGTGAAGATGAAGGCCTCCGTGAACAAGGGCAAGCTCGTCCCGTGGAGGAGCGCCGCAGCGAAGGCGATTCGCGAGGCCCCCGGGGGCTCCCTTGAGCTGACCATGGACATGTCGCTGACGTCGATGCGCGACACCGAGATCCTGATCGCCTATGCGCTCGTTAGCTACTTGATCGAGGGGCACGAGCCCGCCCTGTTCGGGAGCGTCCTCGAGGCTATGCCCGACAGCTCGACCGTGGCCCCATCGAAGTCATTGGCCAAGATCATGGACATGCCCATGGCGATCTTCGAACAGCGGCTCCTACGCTGGCTCGATGAGACGAGTCAGCCGGAAGCGGCGAAGAAGAAACGCGGCTACCGCTAGCGGTCGAATCTAAGAATCACAGACGGAAGGAGGGAGCCCCAGTGGGCTCCCTCCTTCCGTTCCTAGTGGCGACTTGCGCTCCGCGGCCCCTGATGGCACCGCAGAAGAAGACTTAGAAGCTCCAAACAGCGGACAAGGTCCAACGGTGACCGAAGAGGTCCACGTTGTCGGTGAGCGGCGACTCGTGGGCCGCGCGAAGGGCGATGCCGTCTGCGGGTCGCACCTCGAAGCCGTAGCCCGCGGTGATCACGTCCTCGTCCTCGTTGCCACCGAGGTTGGCCACGTCAACGCCGGAGAACGGAGTGACGGGGGTGCCGTTGCTGAGGGTCTGGTACCCGTTGAGCTCCACCACCGGGCTAAAGAACTCGTTGACGTAGTAGTCGGCGTGCAGGTGCCAGGAGAGGCGGTCACTGTCGCCGAAGGCATCCTCGGAACCGACCGGCATGAAGAAGTTCAGCGTCGCCCCCACGTGCAGGCGATCGAAGCCCTTGTTGAACGAGCCCCAGATGCGAACCTCGTCGTCGTCCTGGAGGACCTCCTCGTCGCCAATACCGAGCTCGTAGCCGGCGCCAACAGCAGCGTGGGTGTCGGTCTCCCAGTCCTGGAGGAAGGCCCACTTGATGCCGGCCGCCAAGTCGTTCATGCCGTCGTCGTTGACGAGCCCGTCGCTGAAGTCGACGAAGCCGTCCTTGTAGGCGACCAGCTGGATGCTCTCGGTGAGGGCTGCGCGGGCCTGGACGGCCAAGACCGTGGCGTGGCCGCCGTTCAGGTTGCCGGGGAAGTTGTGACGCACGTACCACGCACGCAGGTCCGTGGTGACGAAGCTGTCCTCGTGGAAATAAGGAGCGGTCACTGGATGAACAGCTTGCCGCTCGGCGGGCAAATCAAGGCCCGCGGCGTTCGGCTCGCCAAAGAAGACCGTTTCGGTGTGCTGCGCGACACCAAGTGGCGCGATGGCGCCGCCGACGAGGAGGGACAGGACGGCGCGCTTGGCGCCTCGGGGAAAGACTGCTTGGATTTCCATCGGAGTTGCGGATGGCGGTGGCGGACGGACCGAATGGGGCCCGCTGCGCCTGGGGAGGGGGGGATCTGACCCTGGGTAGGGCCCTCGATCTATCGGAAGACTAATGGATATACATGTCTTCTTTCCAGTCGAACACTCGGAATCAAACGAGGCCAACCACACGTCGCCCGCAACACCCTGCCGAATAAGAGCTTTCGCACGCCACTGCGCAGAATCGCGCCCCAGGAGACCCGTATGGCCCTCGCTAAGCGCATAAAGGGCACATCCATGCCCCATTCGCCGCAGACTGCCGCGCGGGGCGCCGCCCCCCCATCGATCGCCGCGCGATCGTGGGCTCCGAGCGCGCTCCGGGCCTGTTCCGGGCCTGTTCCGTGCCTGTTCCGGGCCGGCAAGAGTGAACTGAGCCAGTCCGGTTCACTACGCTTCGACGCCATGAGCGCTCGCCCCACCACAATCATCAGCCTCCTGGGCGTGCAGATGGATGCGGGGGCACGGCGTGGCTCGAGCCGAACCCGCTGGGATCGGTGGCGTCCCACGGTCTCGCTCTTCATGCACGACGACCTGGAGCCAGAGCGGCTGTTGCTGTTGGCCGACCCACGGGATGGCAAGCTCGCGGACGAAGTGTCGGCGGACATCGAGTCGGTCTCCCCCAACACCGAAGTGGTACGGGTCCCCGTTCACTTCGATGACCCTTGGGACTTTGCCGAGGTCTATGGCGTCCTCCGGGACTTCGCCGAGGGCCGCGGCTTCGACGGCGACGCCGACAACCTGCTCGTGCACATGACGACCGGCACCCACGTGGCGCAGATCTGCATGTTCCTGCTCGTTGAGTCTGGGCACATCCCAGGCCGCCTCATCCAGTCCTCCCCCCCCCGGCGCGACAACGGACGGGACATGGCCGGCGAGTTCACGGTCATCGATCTCGACCTATCGCGCTACGACCGGCTCGCCGCCCGCTTCGAGGAGGAAAGACGTGTGGGCGTCGACCTCTTGAAGGCCGGGATCGATACGCGCAACGCACAATTCAACGGGATGATCGAGCGCATTGAGCGCGTCGCGCTGCGATCCAACGATCCCATCCTGCTCGGAGGCGCGACGGGAGTGGGCAAGACCCAGCTCGCGCGCCGCATCTTCGATCTCAAGGTTCGCCAAGGGGGCATGCCGGCCGGCGCTCTCGTCGAGGTGAACTGCGCCACGCTGCGGGGCGACCAAGCCATGAGCGCGCTCTTCGGACACGTGAAGGGCGCATTCACAGGCGCGAACGAAAGCCGCGACGGCCTCCTAAGGGCAGCCCACGGCGGCCTCTTGTTCTTGGACGAAATCGGTGAGCTCGGGCTGGATGAACAAGCGATGCTCCTGCGGGCCATCGAAGAGAAGACGTTTCTGCCCGTTGGCTCCGACACGCCCGTCTCCAGCGCCTTCTCCCTCATCGCGGGCACGAACCGCGACCTCGCCAAAGAAGTGCGCGAAGGCCGATTCCGCGAGGATCTCTTGGCGCGGATCGACCTTTGGACCTTCGAGCTCCCGTCTCTCCAGAAACGCCCCGAGGACGTGGAGCCCAACCTCGACTACGAGCTGAGCAAGAAGTCCCAGTCCGATGGACGCCGCGTCACCATGAACCGCGAGGCACGGGACGCGTTCCTGCGATTCGCAAAGGACCCATCGAGCGCGTGGCGGGCCAACTTCCGTGACTTCAGCGCTGCCATCACGCGCATGGCGACCCTCGCCGAGGGCGGACGCATCACTCGGCAGGGTGCGGACGAGGAATGCGATCGATTGAAGCACATGTGGTCGCGCCTGGAAGGCGATTCCGCTGGGCGCGGGAGCTACCCCAAGGCCATGGCCGCCCTTGGCGAGGACGCCATCGAAGAGATCGACCTGTTTGACCTCGTTCAGCTCGAAGAGGTTCTCCAGGTGTGCGCCACGTCCAAAACCATGAGCGCCGCCGGACGCGCCCTGTTCGCAGCCTCCCGCGCGAAAAAGGCGTCATCCAACGACACGGATCGCGTTCGAAAGTACCTCGCGCGGTTTGGCCTGACGTTCAAGGACGTGGGTGGCCAGCCCGCTGAGTCCTAGCTGGCCAAACCACGTCCACCGCCTCACGCGCGCGAAACGATCCAGGCGACGCACGCCGTGAGCCGCTCCGCCATTTCGAGGTGCAAAAACTCGTTCGGTCCGTGGGCGTTCGACCCAGGACCAAGGACGCCGGTGATGACGAACTGTGCCTCCGGGAAGGACTCCCCGAGCAACCCCATCAGCGGAATGGTCCCACCTTCCCCAAGGGACACCGCCCCCGTTCCAAAGAACGCCTGGGAGGACTCTTGGATGGCTTCGTCGAGCCACGGCGCAAAGGGCGGCGCGTTCCAGCCCGTGGCAGCATCGGCATTCTCGAAGCTGACCTGGGCGCCGTAGGGCGGGTCGGACTCGAGGGCGCTCTTGATCGCTGTGAGGGCCTCGGCAGGCTCGGTCGTCGGCGCCAACCGAAAGCTCAGCTTGAGGGAGGTCTCCGGCCGAAGGACATTGCCCGCGTCGGCGATGGCGGGCAAACCGCCCGCTCCGGTCACCGAGAGCGTCGGTGCCCATGTACGGCTCAAGATGCGGTCCACCGGGCCCTCCCCCATCGGACGCACGCCCGACTGGAAGGGATACTTGGAGTGCACCTCCTCCCCCAGAACCTCCGCGGCCGCCTTCGCTTGGACGAGCCGGTCGGGCGGAACCTCCGCCCGCAGCACGTCGACGATGACCTCACCGGTCTCCGAATCCTCGACGCGATCCAGGAGCTTGCGCGCCACCCGGAAGCTCGACGGAACGATCCCGCTCGCGTCGCCCGAGTGAATGCCCTCGGACACCGTCGAGACCCGAAGGTCGCCGGTGACGTTGCCCCTCAGGGACGTGCATAGCCACATGCGGTCGTAGTCTCCGGCGCCGGAGTCCAAGCAAACCACGAGGGAGGGCGTGCCGATTCGATCCGAGAGCTTCTCGACGTAGGCGGCGAGGTCGGGGCTGCCGCTCTCCTCACTCGTTTCGATGAGCACCACGCAGCGCGGATGGGAGATGCCCTGGGCCTGGAGCGCTTCGATGGCCCCAAGGGACCCGAACACCGCGTACCCATCGTCGGCGGCGCCGCGTCCGTACAGCTTGCCGTCCTCGATCACAGGCTCCCACGGCCCCTTGTTCTCGTCCCAACCAGTGACCTCTGGTTGCTTGTCCAAGTGCCCGTACATGAGCACGACTTGGTCCGACGCATCCTCCCCGGAGACTGGGCTAAAAGCAGGCACCTCAGCGAAGAGCGTCGGCGTGCGCCCGGGGAGCTTGACGATATCCACCTGGAGACCCGCGATCTTGGTGGACTTCGCCCAGCGTTCCGCCAGCTCCACCGCTTGGTCCAGGTACCCGTGGCTCTCCCAATCGGCGTCGAAATCCGGGGACTTGGCCGGGATGCGAATGAATTCGAAAAGCGCCGGCACGATCGAGTCGCGCCAGTTGTTGGCCACGTGCTCGCGCAGGGCGGCCGGGTCGAGGGTCGAGGTCTGCATGCACCCCATTTTGCCAATCGGCGCCCCGTTTAGGCGATAAACCGCTCTTCGTCGTCAAAGCCGATGGTCGCCTGCCCTGAGACACAAACGCGATCGCGGCCAGACTCCTTGGCGACGTAAAGGGCTTCGTCCGAGGCCTTGATGAGGTCGTCGATGCTGCCCATCTCGGCCGTCATCTGCGCCACGCCGAGGCTCAGGGTCACGGCACGATTGAATCCCCCGTGCTGAATCCTGTGCCGGGCAACGGCCGCGCGGAGGCGCTCTGCGGCCTTCTCGCTCGTCTCCACGTCCGTGGCGACGTTGATCACCAGGAACTCTTCACCCCCAAGGCGACAAAGCACGTCCGACGCACGCCCGTGGGCCAGAAGCGTGTGCGCCACGGCCCGCAGAACCACGTCACCCGTGTCGTGGCCGTATTCGTCGTTGACGAGCTTGAAGCGGTCGATGTCGCAGAGGATCACGGACAGCGGTCGGTCGGTACGCCGGGCGGTCTCCCACTCCTGCTTCAGGCGCTTCATCGCGTAGCGGCGGTTCGGCAGTTCCGTCAACGTATCCGTCAACGCGGCGGCGCGCAGCTTACGCGTCATGATGCCGAGCTCGGCCACCTGCCGCAGGCGCGAACGCTCCAACCTGTCTCTTATACACATCTCCGAGCCCACGAGACTAG
>CAJXRJ010000299.1 GCA_913058555.1 uncultured bacterium | reverse complement strand
AAGATGTAGCGCCCGGTGGCTCCGCTAAAGGTCAGGACCGAGCGCTTCCCGTAGGCGTGGGCAGAGCCGGCGTTGATCGGCCAGCGCTCTTTGGCGAATGCACCGTCCTCGTCGAGGCCCCGTGGATCAGCGAGGACCGGCAGGTCCGCCAGCTTCGTCCACGTATCCGTCGCGGGTGCGTACCGGTACCCATCGGTGAAGTGGTCAATGCCCGGTGCCGCGTTCGGGGGGCGGGCGGAAGACCCCGAGAACGCATATATGAATCCCGCCGTCCCGGACGAGTCCGGAGGCAACGGACCGAGGCCATGCTGGGCCGCCGTGACGACCTTGAATCGAGCGGGTCCCGGCATGGGCGCCATGGGGGTCCACTTGGGGGCCGGTTCGGCAAGGTCGATGCTCCACGCGGCGCCGGATAGATCGGCATCGTCTTTGCTCTTCTTGCCCGCGAGGACGAACACCCGATCCCCAATGGCCTCGGCCGCGCCGAACGCGTTGGGAACGGGGAACGGTGGGAGCGGCGTGCAGAGCACTTCGTCTGCCTGGGGATCCCACGTCATCAGGAACGACTCGGCGTACACCGCCGTCCCATCGGAACCACCTACGCAGACCACGCCCCGTGAAGTGCTCGCGCAGGCCGCGTAAGCCAGTGGCTTCGGCAGGGCGCCAGCGCTTTTCCACTCGTCCGCGCCTGGCAGCAGCACAGAGATTTCGCCCAGCCATACTTTGGCCCCGCCCTCGGTCAGGGGTACCGGAAAGTTCGCTCCCCCAGCCACGATCAGCGCGTCCCCGTGGACTCCAACGAGTGGCCCCCCGAGCCCGATGGGGTTGGGGAGATCGGGCAGCAACCCGAACTGGAATCCTGGTGAGGGCCCACCCTGTGGACTTGCCGACGCGCGGGATGGCGCCAGGGACAGGCAGGCGCAGAGGCAAGCGCAGAGCCAGATCCCGCGCCAGATAGGACGACCGAGCACCCCTTCCAAGCCCACGAATCGCCCGCCTTTTACGGCACTGCGTCGCGCTGGTGGTGCGCCGGTCATGCCCTGGCCGGAGCGCTCTCTCCTCCTCTGGACATCGACACCAAGACGCGGCGCAGCGCATCGAGTCGATCCTCCGGAACTCTCCCAAGGGGCAAACGCGGCGGCCCACAGTCGACGCCGAGAATCGACATGGCGCCTTTGATCGCTCCGCCGCCGCCGGCCTTCAGGACCTCGTGGACCATGCGGGTGGCGTGGAGCTGGGATAGCTGTGCCTCCTTGAGTCGACCGCTTTCGAAAGCGTCGATCACGGCGCGGTACTGGGGCCCCATGAAGTTGTAGGTGCTTCCAACGGCCCCGGCCGCTCCCATGGACAGGCCCGCGAGAAGCATCTCGTCGCAGCCGAACAAGATGTTGTAGCGGCCTCCAGCAAAGTGCACGCATTGGACGAGGTCGTCTAGCTCGAAGGAGCTGAACTTGATGCCCGCCAGGGTCGGCAGCTCATCCTGGGCGCGCTCGAGGAGCTCGAGCATGCGCGTGCTCACACCGGAGAGGCGGGGGATGTGGTAGTAGTAAAGCGGAGTGGAGGGGGCCGCCGCTGCGACGCTCTTGAGCGCGTCCAACAGCCCATCGAGCGATGATGGCGGAAAGTAGGAAGGGGGCACGATCGCGATGGCGTCCGCACCAATGGCCTCGGCATGGGCCGCGAGTCGCGCGGACTCCCGAAGGGAATTGTCGCCGACTTGGATCACCACGGGCCGCGGCTCCGGAAGGGCCAGCGCCCGCACCGCATCGACGTACGCCTCCGCCACGGACAGCCGTTCCTCTGTGCTTAGGGACGGCGATTCCCCGGTGCTGCCACAGACAAAAAGCCCTGAGACGCCCTGGCCGAGCACGAACTCCGTCACGCGGGGGATCGCACCTAGATCGACGCTGCCGTCGCTGGTCATGGGCGTGAACGTAGCGGCGATGAGTCCGCTAAGGAGGGGAGTATTCCCCGCCGAGGAGCCGGCTGAGTGCGAAGTGGTGTCGTTCATAGGAGCCGCAGAAGCGGGACGGATACGTTCAATGGTTGGAACGGCGCCAACTCGGGGCACCGCCCAGGGACAGCCAGGCCTGGGCAAATCTACGCCCAAGTACCATAGGAGCGCCATGGGGGAGCGCCTCCCAACCCAGGCGTTGAAGGTCGAAGTCGTGTAACTGGAATCGGACCGTGTGGCGATCCCCGTGTGCCCGTGGACTAGATGGCGCGGCCGGCAGCACCGCACTTGCATCAGCGCTAACACCCCATAGCAGCACTAGCGCGCGTGCTTCTTTGAAGGAGTTGCGTAGTCGATCGGCGAGGTCCGGAACCCACCCGTGATCCAAGGCGCAGTGCAGCGCGGCCACGTGGACCACTGTGGACCCAGGGAGAGCCTCGATCGCTTTGCGGACGGCCGCCTCGACTCGCTGTGCGCCAAGGGGCCATCCGTTGTCTTGGTCCGCAGCTGGGAGGTCCCCCCGCGGCAAGCTCACCGAAACGATGGCGAAGTCGCGCTCGCCGGCGGCGAACAGCATGCGCCCCAGCCCGACTTCGGTGCCCGACCGGTCGGGGTGGGCCCCGTCCGGCACGAGCTGGGTCCAACCCACATCCATTCCGCCATCGTGCGGCGCGGCTCGGTAGAGCTGTACCGCGCCATCGGCAGGATGTGTGGATCGTCCCAAGGCGTGGCTGTCTCCTGGGGCGCCGCCACTTTGGTTTCCGCCGCGAAGGACCACGTAGAGCCGTAGCTCGGGGGGGCTGGGGGTTATCCAACTCGCTTCGCGTAGCGCAGCGAACACGGCTTCGGCCAAGGCGGCGGCCCCGGCGGCGTTTGGGTGGATGTGGTCGGGGAAGGAAGCCGCTGCCCTGGCGACGGACTTGGAGACATCCACTGCTTTCGCACCCTGGGACTGGGCCACGCGGCGGATCGCGCCGTGGATTTCCTTTTCGTCGGCCGAACCATGGAAGGCATGCCCGGGAAACAGCGGCGAGAGCGGAGTCCATAACAGCCTTTTCGGCGGCGTTGAGCCCTTCGCGTAGTCTGCGAGCAGCGCGGCGTAGTCTCCCTCAAACTCCCCGCGGGACTCGCCCCACGACATGATGTCGTTGATTCCTAGATTGCTGATGAGGATGTCGGGCCCATACCGGAGTGCTTCAGCGTGCTCCTCTTGGAATCGAAACCCCCTGCGCCAGCTACCGCGCATGGTGGACTCAATGACCCCCGCGCCGGCGTGTCCGAAGTTGCGGACGTCGTATCCGTCCCCAAGAATCGCCCGCAGTACGGCTGGATAGGATTCCTTCCCTGGCGCCCCGAGTCCAAACCCCGCCGTGATTGAATCGCCGATGCATGCAATCCGCACGGGGTCCCAATCCTGCTCGCGGAACGGCCCCGCCGGAAGGCCCGCTCCGTTCACGAGACTCCACTCTGGGTCAGGGGCCCATGCGTACCGAGCACTCGTGGGGTGGTCGACTTCGGGGGACGATAGGGCCAACGTGGTGCCGCGGATCTCGGCCGTTGCGGGGTAGTAGCGCCGCCGCTTCCCCGCGACTTCAAAGCCCGTGGCCCCCCGGCCCGCCGCAAAGGCCAGGCCGTCGCCATGGTGGAAGGACAGCGTCAGTTCTCTTCCGTTGTTGCGCGCCGCTTCGAGAGTCGGGCCAGACCACGGAGTCTCTTTGCCGTAGGTGCGTGCGAGCGCCAGCGCCGCGAGCCTTCTGCCCACAGCCTGCTTGTCGGGCGGGTGAACGTCCGTGGGATGGCCCATGTCGATGGTCACGGCCATGCCCACGTGCGCGCGAGCCGCGACCCTCGATTGCATGTCCCGGAACTCGGGCCAGGTGCTGCGGTTGAGCCCAGGAAGCTGGGCGAAGTAGAACGGCAAGTCATCCCGCGCAAAAGCGCTGCGCCATTCGTCGATCAGGATGCTGAATAGTCGACCGGCCAGCTTGGGCCGGTGCGCGTTCGACTCGCCTTGGTACCAAGCCACGCCCCGAATCGAAAACGGTGCGAGGGATGCGATCGCTTGCTCGTGGAGGAATCCAGGCTCGAATGGGTGCGGCGGCCTGGGCCCGCGGCGACCGCCCTGGAACCATGCCTCAAGGTGTTTGGATGCCCTCTCGCGGATGAACGGGTGAGTTAGGTCTGTGGAGAGAAAGTCATGGGTCAGCGGCGCGAGTTCGGGCTCAGCGGCCAGTCGATCCCTCGAAATCCAACCCTCTGTACTCGAGCCGCCCACGGACACGTCGATCAACCCAATCGGTACGTGGAGAGCGTCCTCGAGGGAGCGCCCAAAGAAGAAGCCGACGGCTGAAAAGTCGGCGGCGATCGATGGGCTCGGCACCGACCAAACCCCCGTGAAGAAGCGCCCGGCGCGAAGCGCGTCGAGTGACTCTTCGCCGTACGCCACGGGCGATAGGGGAGTGGAGCCGCTCCGATCGAAAAACCGAAGCAGGGTCGTCCCTGGATCCACGTCATCCGCTGCCTCGCTCTCCGTGGCGCGCCGCAGCGGAAAGTCCATGTTCGACTGACCTGCGCATAGCCAGACCTCGCCAACGACGACGTCGACGAAGCGTCTCTTCTCGCCATCCGTTTCGACGAGCAGCGTTCTGCCCTCGGACGAGGCCTCCAGGGCCCCAAGCTGCACCTGCCAATGTCCGGAGTCGGAGGCCATATCGGCGCACGTCTCTTCGGCGAACGTCACCCGGACCTCGGCGCCAGGGGTAGCCTCGCCGAACACCCGAATTGGCGAGTCCCGCTGGAGGACCATGTGGTCCCCGAAGATCCAGGGGAGCTCCAGGTCGCCGAGGGGAGAGGCGGCGGGGGCCGGGAAGACAAATGCGCCGGCCAGTAGGAGGGAGGGGATGGGCGTCATCTTTTGCCCGGGGTCAATAAAATGCCGGTGCGGGCGGCAGGATTTGTAGCATGGTGGCGTCACCGAAGCCAGGGGCGGCGCCGAAACGCGTTCGGGCTCCCTGGGCCCCGGTTCATTCTGCCGCTGAATCCCTAGGGTCAAAGACCCCCGTCCCCCATGCCGATCGCGCTCCCACTGGCCCTTGTCTTTGCCGGGCTGCCACACCTCCTCGATGGACCAGAGAGCTTCGAGGACCTGGCGGCTGGCGGAATGCGCCAAGCGGTCTGCAGGCATGGGACCCTCGAGGCGCTCGAGGGGCACGCCGCAATCGACGATGCCCATGGGAAGACCGGGAAGCAGTGCCTGCACATTCTAGGCGGCAGCCGGCGCCGCGTTCACTTGGCGCTGGGGGGGGGGATGCGCGCCGTTGGGGAACTGCGGTTTCATGCCGAACGATGGACGAGCCGTGCGCCGTTTGAATTCTCGGTCGAAGTCCACGCTGAGGATGGCTGGCGCGAGCTGGACCTTGGGCCCGGCGGAATCCGCGTCGGCGCGCGTTTCCTTTCTTCGGTCCGGATCCCGGTGGAGGACAGGATCGATCAGGTGCGCCTGACCTGCACGTCGCCGAAGGGGACGGGCGTCTTGATCGACGATCTAGAGATCGTCGACTCCGCCCCGGTCGCGATCGGGAGCGTCGAGTTCCAGCGCCCGATGCTTCCTGTTCTTCCACGCCATCGATGGAATCCCGTGGGGCGCATCGATCTGGAGATCACCGGCACCCAGGGCGAGATCCAACTGCAAAGCGCCGTCATTCAAATCGAGTCCGGGGCGGGCGGCGGTGCGATCCGCGACCTGGCGCTCTTTGCCGGGCCTGCATCCCTCGACTATCGCGACCCCGCCGCCTCGTTGAGCGAAGCGACTCGCCTTCCATTTCGCGGCCGCTTCGAAGCGGGCGCGATGGTCCTCGAAGGGGGTCACGGGCTCCCCTCCGGGATGAATCACGTTTGGGTTGGGGCGTCTTTCGACTCCCACATCGACCTTGATGGTCGGGTCCATGCCATCTGCCGGCACGTCACCGTCGGTGAGGAAACGCACACGCCCCAAGACCAGATGCCGATACGAAGCCAGAGGTATGGGGTGGCGCTGCGGTCCAAGGGGGACGGAGGCTCCGCGGCCTTCCGCATTCCGGGGCTTGTGACCACGGAGTCGGGCACCCTGATCGCGATTTACGACGTCCGTTGGCGCGGCTGGGGCGACTTGCCGGGGGACATCGACGTTGGGATGTCGCGCAGCACCGACGGCGGCCGCACCTGGGAGCCCCAGCGGATCATCATGGACATGGGGGACGATGAAGAGTGGAGCTACGACGGGATCGGCGATCCGTCGATCCTCGTGGATCGGACGACGGGGGACATCCTCGTGGTTGCGACGTGGAGCCATGGCAACCGGGCCTGGCGCGGGTCGGCCCCGGGGATCGCGCCGGAAGACACGGGCCAGCTCATGCTTGTCCGGAGCCAAGACGATGGGGTGACTTGGAGCCAGCCCCGCAACATCACGCCCCAAGTGAAGGACCCTGCGTGGTGCTACATCCTCCAAGGGCCAGGCCGGGGCATCACAATGGGGGATGGCACGCTCGTCTTCCCCGCGCAATTCCAGGACTCGCCGGAGAAGGGGCGTATGCCCCATTCGACCGTCATCGTCAGCCGCGACAAGGGCGAGACTTGGGCTGTTGGAACGGGCGCCCGTGCCAATACCACGGAGTCGGCGGTGGTCGAGCTCGACCGAGGCGAGCTCATGCTCAACATGCGAGACAATCGTGGGGC
Organism: uncultured bacterium; assembly: GCA_913058555.1. Lineage (GTDB taxonomy): Bacteria > Planctomycetota > UBA1135 > UBA1135 > Saltatorellus. The sequence goes on along the minus strand of CAJXRJ010000299.1, from coordinate 2,003 downwards.
CTGGAGGTCGGTGTCGACGTCGCGTGATGGGGGCAAGACCTGGGCCGAGCACCCCACCTCACGGAAGGCGCTAATGGACCCCGTCTGCATGGGCAGCTTGATTCACGTGGGCCGCGAGTTGAGCGGAAAGGCTGACGGGCGGCTGCTCTTCTCGAACCCCAGCGTCCCGAAAGGGCCGCGTCGACAGATGTCCATCCGCGCGTCTTCGGACTTTGGGGCCACGTGGGGTGACATGCCACTCCTGTTGGACGAGGGCGCATCCGCCGGCTACTCGTGCTTGACGATGGTCGACGACGAGACCGTGGGAATTCTCTACGAGGGCAGCCGCGCTCACATGACCTTCCAACGCATCCCCTTGGGAGAACTCTTTCCAGATTCTGCACCGGCGAAGAAGTGAGTTCGTGCGGTGGCCGGACCGGGACTACTCCTCCGCCATCCTCACCGAGATCAGCCCCTCTGGCGTGGGCGGGATGGTGACGCGCTTGATGTTCTCGCGGCTGAGCGCGACTTGGATGGCGGCGACCCGTTGGGGGAGGATGACGGTGACGATCCCTCGGTCGTCCGTCTCGGTACTCAATGAACCCCTGGTGCCTTCCGCCTCAATCACGATGTCAGCACGCCGCCACGGGGCTCCATCCGGACGCGTGAGGTGAAGCGTCACCGCATGGGCCGTTCCACGCAGGTCAAACGGAGACAGCCGCGGATCGATCGTGGTTTCCCCGGCCCTAACTTTGATTCCAGAGACACGCCCAAGCTCAAAGTCGCCGTCCCGCGTCTCGACGAACACGTCGTACGTGCCAGGCCTGAGATGCTTGACCTCCATCGTGGTTCCGGCGAACCAGTCCGGCGAGCGCCCGCCGCCGTCGTCGTTGGCCAGTTTGAGCAGGCACCGCATGGACGGAACGTCGTCGTCGAGGAGTACCTTCAGTTCGACAGCACCCGTTTGTGCCTCCGCGGACTCCGGCTCGAGTTCGATCAGGTACGCGCGGTCCCCGATGACCAAAGGGTCAGTGATGTTCTGCTTGTAGCCCTGCGCGGTTGCCATGACGCGAAGCTCAAGGGGCTCGCGGATCCCCTTCAGGAGGAAGGATCCATCGGCCTCACTGAAGAGCCACTCGTGGTTGTACCAGCGATGCTCCCGGGTCTTCCCGTGGCGCGTTTGGAACGCCAACCTCGCCCGGGGTACGGGCGCGCCGCTCGTGTCGACGACGGTGCCTTCGCAGAGTACCTGGGCGGGTTCCAGATTCACGACGCCCAGGTCTACGGTCTCCCCCGCGAGGACCGTCTGGGGGAGCCATGCGCTACCGATGCTCCAGTGCTCGTCCTCGTAGCGGCCATGGAGGAAGTCGACGCGGCGCTTGATAGTCACGGTGCCGGGCACCAGCAAGAAGGACCCATATCCCGCTTCGTCGGTCTCGAAAGAGAACGTCGCCGCCCGCGGACGGCCAGAGGCCGGATGTCGTTCTTGGTCCGGATCGTCCCAGCGTTCACAGCGGATCTTGGTCGATCCCACGGGTGCGCCCGTGGTGTCGAGTACGCGCACGTGCGCCTTGGCGAACGGTTCTCCGAGGGCCATGTGGAACTCGACGACCTCGCCAGGCTCCGTCGGGCCTAGCGCGCCCTTCTCTTGGGCGGCTTGATAACCCGTGACCGTCAGCTGCAGCTGGAGCGCCAGTCCGAGCCCCATGCCGTCGATCCGCACCGAACCGTCTTTGCCCCGTGCGAAGTTGTGCCTGACGCGTTCGTACCCTTCGCGCGGCTTGGACGCGGCCACGTCCGCGGGGAGCCACCACCAGCCGAGGGAGAGCTCGTCGCTCACATGCGTTCCGTCCGCGTGGGTGGCATGCACCAGGATGCTGCCCGTCGGCGGAAGGCGCAGCTCCACCTCGTCGCCGTCCTTGGGCCAACCGTCCAGGGGCACTTCCACCGGCGAGGGCGACGCGAAGTCCGCCATCACCGAGAAATCGACCTTCATCTTCATGACCTCCAGCTGGGCCCTTAGC